>NZ_CP045489.1:300000-431477 GCF_009392895.1 Natronorubrum aibiense
TGGTTCTTCGCTTAGCTAAAGACGGATATCCAGCGCAGTAGACCACCACACCTCGCCACTCGAGACGGAGCTGCCAACCCCCGGTAAGCCGACACCGGACTTTCGAACACGAAGACGTCTTTCGGAGAGACGGCCACTGCGCTTTCTCGAGATGGCTCTCGAGTCGTCAGTCTACTGCTCTACCAGCGTTCCCGACATCGACCAGCAGCGCGAGTCGAATCGCCCGACGATGCCACCGAAACCAGAATCAAATGAGCGCGAACACAGACTGTCCCGACCCTGACGCACAGACACTCCAAACACTTGCCGACGAACTCGAGCGCCTTCACGAACGCGTCACAACCCTTGAAAACGAACTCTCCCAAAAGGACAACCGCATAGGTAACCTCGAGGCCGAACTTGAGGAAGCCCACACCGAAAACAAGGCTCTCGAAGCACGGCTCGAGGACCTAGAGCAATCACGGACACCGATCGAAGCACGACTAGACGCCCACGAGAAGAAACTCAACGCCAACAAAGATCGCGTCGGTGAACTCCAAGCACGAGAACTCGAGAAAGGCGCACACCTCCTGGAGGAACACATCGATAATGGGGAGATCGACGTTGTGGATAGCCGCCTCGAGCGCATCCAGAAAGACGACGGTGAGAACTACTTCCGATTACCCGAGAGTGACGACCCGCTCGAACGTGGTGGCGACATCTCCCTCTCGTATGGGGATCTGCTTCCACTCCAGCAGCTCGCGAAGATGGACGAGGATATGCTCCGGGCGACAACATCGTCGCTTCCGTCACGGCTCGCTGCAAAGCTCTGGAAGGCACGTACCGATCCGGCAGTTGGAGACAACCCCTGGCGGAAGGGGAGTACAAGCGTTCGAGAGTACGTCACCGCCGGCGATATGAAACACTGGATCCGACGGCAGGAGAAGGGCATCAGTGACGACTACGCGAAGAAGTTGGTCTCGCGAACGATCGATGCGTTGCTCGATCTCTCAAAGAGCAGGCTGGCAGTCAAAAAGCAGACACAGCGCAAGAACGGCCTCGAGTACACAGAACGACGTGTCTTGTTGATGGACGATGTCGACATTCCCGGTGAGATGGCCGGTTCCGGAGACACCTGACGTCGACGGTTGCGGGTGTCGCCCGACTACCCACAACCCCTGAGAAGGGTATCACTCTATCCGCCCACCTAATATCCAGCACAAGAGCGGTTGTATGCAGTGTACCGTTAGTCTGTAGTACGTCATTTGATCGGTCGTTGTCGGTCTTACTCCCATGACTTCCCTGTAGCTGTGTCTGAAGACGCCAGCTGTCTCCGGAAACCTCTCATCTCGAGAATGCCGTCTGGATTTTCTGATCGGTAGGTTTCCACCAGTATTTCTTTGGGAGAACTAATCAACCACGGGAGGAACGCATATCACCGATAGAATCAAGATGCTCTTCTAGTTTTGTACTGGAGACGAGGTGCTCTGATGGAAGTTCCAGACAATCTGCTCTGCCTATACAATGCAGAACTCGAAGAACAGGACGACAGCTACGTAATCGAAGTACCTGCTCGTGAGGTTTCTACCAACCAGATCGCTTCAGGCGAAGTATGTCGAGCTGCAGTACTCCAAAGGGAGACAAGAGACACAAACAACCACTCGACAGAATCAGATCGACAGAACACGGCACAGTCTGCGCCAGAGCCACCTGTTGAAGAGGGTGAGCGGCGAACTGTGACGATTGAAGACGTCGGTGATCAAGGTGATGGAATAGCCCGCGTTGAACGGGGCTATGTCATCATTGTGCCGGATACCAAACTAGGTGACCAAGTAGTGATCGAAATCGAGAACGTCCGGCAGAACGTAGCTTTTGCTGACGTTGTCGGACAGGAGTAACAGCAATCGTAGGCGAACTAACACCGGTCAAGAGATCTGGGTTGCTACTGTTCGGGGACGCCGTACTCGATGTGAATGGTTGGTGTGCTCGGAGACTCTCCACTTTCCACGCCGTTCCAATCGGCAACGTGGATATTTGCTAACTCGCCAGAGAACTGGAAGCGTTGAACACCAACATCGATCGAACCCTCAACAGCGTTCTTCGTAACGACAGTCGCCTCTCCTACAGGATTGTCGCTCATCATTTCGATGTCACCGGCAACAGAGAACTCGAAGTTAGACGGAACGCCGCGTCCGACGACAGTAATGCAGTTCGGAAGTTGCTCCGTGTTTGACTCACTGGATGCGGCTTTACCGTTGATGCGCGTCATACCCCGATAATTCGAACACCTCAGTATAGGCCTTCCTATCTGGAAAAAGATATGATAGAGTGAATTTGTGGAAACAAGGAATTGAGACAGGTATGAGACCTACGTTTAGGATGTGTTTGGATAACTATAACATCTATGAGTTGCATATACAAGCAGGGTAACAAATACGCTGTTGATCGTGAACAGTGTATGCACGATTTGACCGGCTTCCAACGCGACCTCTTGTATGTGATCGCAGGCGCTGACCAGCCGTCCGGCCAAGACGTCAAAGAGGAAGTCGAGCAGTACTACAGTACCGAGATCAATCATGGCCGACTGTATCCAAATCTAGATACGCTTGTCAACAAGGAACTAGTCGAAAAAGGGCAGTTAGACCGCCGGACAAACTATTACGCAATCACAGAGGCCGGGCGTGAGCAGATCCAACAACGGCGTGAATGGGAAGAACAGTACGTCGAATTTTAAGCGTGGTTCGACGTGGGAGCATGACGAGGGATAATCTGATATCATGTGCTATATCGCACCAAACTCTTCGTCGGAGTCAGGAAGGTACTCCATGATACTCCGATGGGCACCGAATTCGCTGATAATCGTCTGTAGTGCGTCGACGACAGTCGCGATGTCCCGGTTGAGTTCATATTCCCAGTACGACGTACCCGAGATTGAATAGTTCTTGATAAAACCCCACTCAAGTATGAGTAAAGCCCGTATTTGACGGGTACTGTTAAGCGGATCACTGCCGAAATGACCATACAGAACTGCAATGGCTGGCATCACAGATCCACGACCACCACTCCCGGAGTGGATTCGCGAGTGCTACGACTTACTGTGCTCCCATGCAGATCCACCTGATAATGGAAAAGCCGCTGTTCAGGTGATCGAGTACGATGATGCCACCGACGTGCTGCTCTCTGATTCAGAGTTAGCACTCGAGCAACGGGATGTCGAGTACGCGCTTACACGGCTCCTCGAGCGAGGCTACTTCTACGAAGTCGAGGGCGAACTTCGGGTCACCTCCCCGGAAGAGCAGTGTTAACGACTCTTCAAAGGGCTGTCCCGTATATCGACAGCTCAGCTCACTATATTGATCTTGAGCCACTGCACTGTCCTCGATTCGGTCCGACATCTTACCTCCCGATTACCGGAATTGTCCAGAAGTGATGGCCACGTTCTGCTAGAGCCCCACCCCGTACTCTTCGAACACAGACTCGAATCCCTCGTCGACGATCTGCTGGACGAGTTCAGCGAACGAACTTCGATTCCCAGGATCCTCAACGAGCGACCGAAACGTGCTCTCGAAGTGATGCCCATGAGAAGGCCGATCCCGACTCGAGGTCTCATGCGCCGCCTCATGCAGCATCACCAAATACAGGTCGTGCATCCAGACCGCACGCTGACGACTCGTCACAGCCGAGTCGGTGACCACGATGTACGTCCTGCCATCGGTCCAGGCATCGGCACTCGCCTCGCCGTAGTACACATCTCGTTCAATCCCAAGCTCCTTTGCGAGCACTCGAGCGAAGCGAAGATACCGCCGCTGATCAGCGTTCAACTGCGATTCGTCCTCGATGCGATGATAGCCCGTCCAGACACCTTCTGACTCTGCTTGCTCGCCAACATCAAATGTCTTTGGCATCGTTATCGATGTGTCCTCGTCGGTGGCAAGGTCGCGAAGCCGCTGGGTTGCCGCATCACTCGTATCGAGGACGACGTAACCACGTTCGACGAGTTTGTCCGCGCCTTTCTGGGCTCCGTCGACCCACCCAATTTTCGGGGCCGCCTGGATCTCTTCGAGGCTGATGCGGGACTCCGTTGCCAGCTGGAATAGCTTGCGATCTGCCCACTGCTCGTCCGATGACTCGGACGCCATCGCTTCGATCATCACTTCCCGACTCTCGGCAGTCAGCCGATCGTCCGAGACCTCAGCATATAGATCGTCACGTGCCTGCTCGAGTGCGCTGTCGATCCGCTGCCAGCGGTCACAGCCGGATTGGATGTCGTTACGCGCAAAGTTCAGCGTCAGATTCCCTTTCGAGACGACCACACCACCGAGTCCGTACTCGCGTTTCGTCGTCACGTACAGACCGTTGCTGTAGATATCGAGTCCCTCGTGGGGTGTGTACTCGAGTGCGAGGATCGCATCCTCAGTTTCGCGTGTGAGCGACGGGTGTGGCGAGTCGGCCACTGCTTCGAGTGGATCACCCTTATCGACTGGCTCGCCGTTGATCACGACCGAGACGCCCGTTCGGGACTGCACGTACGCGAAGCGCTTGCGAAGATCACGAACGTAGCGCCGCCAGCGGTAGCTGTCCGGATCCGGAACCTCATCTTCGTAGTGATCGATCTTGACGAGCATTCCCTCGAGATGATGCTCAGCGTCCACGAGCTGGCCATCGCGACCGCTGACGTCTGCCCATGGTCTAGAATCGCGTCGATCTCGGTAGTCAAAGCACAGTGCGGTGTCGTGACTCCAGATGCGAACGGCGCCTTTCGCGATGATCGCACCCTTTCCAATTCCCCACTCTCCGATTGTCTCGTCGTCAGAGCGCTGCTTGCTTCCTGCGCCGAGTACTGAGAGGTTGCGCCGCCCTTCGGTTGACTCGAGGTCGACGCCAGCACCATCATCGAGGATGATCGACCGCTCAGGTGAGATACTGACTAGGACGCGGGTTGACCCTGGGCTGTCGATGCCATTTTGGACAGCTTCACGAATTGCGTCTGTGAGATCCGCCATCTGATCCTCAATGAGGTACGTTGCGACCCGCTCGTCAGCGGTCATCGTCACGGTCTCGTCAGTCGATAGCTGGTTGGCCGGCCTCGAGTCAGTCGTTTCGTTCGTAGCGAACTCTGCTAACGTCGGATGTTCTGTCATGGTGTCCACCCCTGTGGCACCACAAAAACCGAACAGAGCAACTCAGGCGCTTTCGTCTAGTCGCGGTTGCTGCTGGAATTGGTGACTCGATTCAGACAATGCAATCTTGCTTTGTCCTGTCAGTCTTTCCTGAAAAGGCTTATTGCAATCTGCGTGCAATTCGCTACTAAGATGTCCACAAAAGAAGCAGATTGGAATACGCCTCTCGATACTGGAGGTGAGGCATTTGAACTCCTTAGGAACGCCCGGAAAGCGTGGATCTATACCTATATCCGTCACAACGCGGAAACTACGACCGACGACGTTGTCGATTCCCTTGAGATCCCACAGCGGACTGCCTACGACTATATCAACGACCTCGAGTCTGCAGGATTCATTGAACAGTCGAACGAGGGACGGCCCGCACGATATACTGCCCGTGAAGTCGATCTTCAACTTGTTCAGGATGATGTCCAACGGCAGATCACGCCGGCATTGATTGAGGCGATTGCACGCCGAGAGAAAGATGGGGATATGGATACGTACATTGAACGCCACGGTTTAGACGGGCTTGCGGTCGCTCTCGAGTATGCTCGGGAATATGTTGATGGATCCGTAACCCATCGAATTATGGCTCGAGAGCAGGACCTCTCGCCGTTAGAGGCAGCTATCATTCTGGATGCACTTTCCCCAATTGTTGAAGAGTGAGTCGGATGGACACCGACAGAGAAATCGCTTTTCTTGACTCGTTAATATCCATTTATCCGTGGCGGTGAGGGTGCCAAGCCCCCGTCCTCAAGGAGCGACCGGAGGGGGCGAGTAGGGCGGGATAGTTCATCAGCGGTCGAGGTGGATACCCCGAGGCTTGACCTCGGGAGGAAGCCGACACTTGTGAAGCTGTTCACGTGCTACCACAGTGCCAACTCCCCCACGCTGCTAAACGCTAACCATTAAATAATACCACACTATCTTATGAAGTATGGCAGAGGTGGTCAGGAACATCCAAGTCAAACTCAACATCCCCGAGTCACGACACTCGGATGTTGACCAGACGTTCGAGCAGTTCCGTCAAGCTGCCCAACACGTTGCAGACTACGGCTGGGACGACGGCCCAGACCATCTCGTTAAAGCCAAAAACAAACTCCACAAAGCCACATACACCGAAGTCCGCGAGAAAACCAATCTCCAATCCAGCCTCGTCCAATCCGCCAGAAACCTCGCTGCGACCGCCCTCGGGAACTGCAAAGACTTGCTCAACGACGATAAGAACACGAGCAAACCCGAGTTCCGAGGCACGGTCATCGTGTACAACGGACGCACCATCACGTACAACGACGACCATGTGACACTCGCCACCACAGGCGACCGCGTGACAGCCGAGTACGTCCTCCCACACGACGACGAAGGCACGCTGTTTGAGGACTACTGGGACGACGAGGAGTGGAAGAAAAAAGAGGCCACACTCCACAAGCGAGATGGCGAGTACTATCTCCACGTCGCAGTCGAGAAAGAAGTTGAACCTATTTCTAGCGACGAGAAGACCGAGAACGGAGTGGTTCTCGGTGTTGACCTCAACGTGGACGGATACCTCGCCGTCACCAGTACTGGAGCGTTCCTCGGGAACGCGAATGAGTTGAATCACAAGCGCGACGAGTACGAGCGTCGTCGTGGAAACCTGCAACAGACGGGCACGCGCTCAGCGCACCTCACCATCCAATCAATCGGGGGCAGGTTTGCCGAGTGGAGTCGTCATCGCCTACACGCCGTGTCGAACGGCATCATCCGAGAGGCCGTTGAAAACGACTGTACGCACATCGCGTTCGAGCGGTTGAAGTACATTTGGACGCGTCTCTCGAACGGTTCCAAGTTCCAGCAGTGGGCGTTCCGCGAGATTCAACGACAGGTCGAGTACAAGGCCGAAGAACACGGCATCGAAGTGGATACCGTGACCCCACAGTACACGTCGCAACGATGTAGTCACGGTGAGTGTGGATTTACGCACGAAGAAAACCGAGACGGTGATGAGTTCGAGTGCTTGAAGTGCGGTAAGGAGTTGCATGCGGATTACAACGCTGCGCGAAATGTGGCGTGGCGTCTTGTCCAGAACTGGCTCAAGTCTGGTGCTGGACGGGCTACCAGTCAACTAGCCCTCAAATCAGGAACGGTGAACGCGAACGGCGATTTCACGCCTCCGCTTAACGGCGGCAGAGTGAGAGTTCACTGACAAGCCCCGGCCCTTGTGGTCGGGGTTGTTGACCTAGGCATGTAACGTCTGGACACGATCTTCGATCCACTCCAGCACGGCGAAGAGGACATCCAAATGATGTTCACTCTTGAGTGAGGACTGCTCTACATTTGCGGACGCGTCTGGTGGCGGATGGAAATGCTCTCGAGGTGCCTCTGGTTTTGGGTGTCGATCCCATCGACATTGCCAGGTCTCATCTTCATGACTCTCGAGATTGTGAACTGTGTAGTCGCCTCCGACAAACCACCGGATGTCGATCCGAGTCTCACGCACTTCCGAGGGATACTGTGTTCTGTCCAACTGTAGCTCAAGAACACGCGGAGATATTGCATCAGGCCGGAACTCCCACGTTGAAACAAGTGGATGCGTTGCTGCACGCTGTGCGAGTACTTCAAGCGTCGGAACATCAAGGGGACCGCTTGGTGTTTCGTCTCGCCCCGTCACGTATTTGATTGGGCTCGACCATTATTTGACGACTCGGCCCGTTGAACGGCACGTTTCAAGATCATAATATCTTGACGAATCGTCCGCCATTTTGTGAGGTCGTCCCATCGGTCATGAAGCGCTTCGTGACCTTCGGTAGGATCATCAGAGATGACGACAGCATCCGGATCTGGGACCCCATACGTTTCCTGAAGGTCCTGGTCTGCGTCAATGAGTTCTGACAAACGTGAGCGAAGCTCACCTGCACTGTGCTCGCGTGCAAGCGTTTCGACACGCTTCCACTGAAAGTACGACGGATTACGTTGATACTGAGCGGGGCGGTTTCCCGTTCGTTCTGCAATCCCCATCTCAACAAGTTGCTCGAGTGCCTGACGAGCACCGGTCTCAGAACAGCGAGCCCACTCTGCGAACTGTTGTGCAGAAACAGGATCGGTAGTGCCGACAAGAACGTCGTAGACACGCTGGAACGTCGTCCGATCCGAATCCCACTGTCTTGACGCATCGTTTGGTGGGTCTGGTCGTTTTGTCATAATTCCTTCTTCGAGAACACTGCTAATATATCTTTCCTAAAGCACAGATATATGATCTCAATATGCGAGTTCTCTTCAGTTTGTTCCGGCCATCACCTCGTCGGCGACGTCGATGATATCCTGAGAAGTCGAACTAATCCGCTCGAGTTGATCGAGGACCGTCTCCGGTTCGTCCCCCTCCCACGCGGCGAGGTAGAACGCTGACCCACTCGTGTCCAGCCCGAAATACCGACCGACGATGTAGGCAACGGCCTCGGCCTCGAGTTCACGCTTTGACCGTTCGTCTTCAGTATCAATACCACCGTGCAGCAGTGCGTGCGCGTACTCGTGAACGAGTGTGACGGCGAGATCAGCCTCGTTTTCACGATCGCGGACTTCCACGAGTGGCTGCTGCTCTAGGCGGTACTGACAGACGCCCTTGGCGCTGCCGTGAGACCACTTTCGAGGAGACACGACCTCGACAGCTACCTCGAGTACGGACGCCGCCTCGAGGAGTGCTGGGACCAATTCGCCGACGTTGCCGTTCGATTCGGTCTCGAGTTCCGGAAGTGGTTCGCCTTCTGTCTGCGATATATCGAAGACTGGTGCTGGTCGAAAGCCGACGAGTCCCTTGTTCCACTCGGCAGACTCAGTGTCGTCATACTCACAGTCGCTGCGTTCGTGGTACGACGGTGAGTTCCCACATTCAGGACACTGTTTCGCAATGATGGGTGCCCAGATCCAGATTGCTGTTTCACCCTCATTCACGTGCCGATCGAACTCGTTCTGCCACGTTCGGTAGCCGGCAACGCGCGTTGCGTGCGGACACTGAAGTTTGATCAACAGCGTGTTTCGGTGCGAGTAATCATGGAAGCGACTCTGGACATCCAACCACTGTTTGAATTGCTCGCTCGAGACGGCGGTATCGACCTCATTGACGAGGTCCTGAATCCATGTTTTGATCGTACTGTGCATCTCGTCGTGCCGGGTGTCCGAATCGTCGAACGTCTCCCGGGTGCTGCTGCTCGTAGCCATGTTCAATCACTGCTTCTCGAGTCAAATCGAATCGAACCGAACTCGAGAAGACCTCCGCCCCTCTGGGGGTCTCAAAAATACGCCAGACTCGAGCAGTTGTAAGCTCGTTGGGCAGCGGATGTCGAAATTCAGAGCGAGCATGGCAACTGGTGCTGACTTACTGGCTGTGAAAATGTCGGGTAAGACAGCACGGAGACGGCTTTCGGGCTCGAGTGATCGCTTGGAAAATCTGCTTGACGGTATTTGAGCTACGAGTCTGCGAGCAGCTCACCAACATACTGTTGTTCCCATTCGCGTCGTGCTTCAGTCTCGCGTCGACCACGACGCGTTAGTGAGTAGTAGTTCGTTCGCCGATCGACCGTCCCTTTATCGACAAGTCCTTTGTCGACAAGTGTGTCGAGGTTTGGATACAGTCGCCCGGCGTGAATATCCTTTTTGTAGTAGTTCTCGAGTTCATCTTTGATCGCGAGTCCGTGTGGCTCGTCGTGGCCAGCGATTGCATAGAGCAAGTCGCGTTGAAAGCCAGTCAAGTCGTACATACATCTGGCCTATGGAAGCAGGCGAGTTAATTATATTGAACATAGACTTTCCTGATAGGAAATACAATTGGCGGAGCCCTGGCAGCAAGCGACTACTGGCCGTGAGCAACCCGAACCATGGAGTGATATGAGTGTGTCAAACAAGCGGTAACGCCTATCTGAATGCGTAATGAGCGTTCAGTACAGGTAAAAGCGTTACCAGCAGGGTTGTCTATCCATCCGCTAACTGTTTTTACAATTGAATGCACCATCGGTGATTTTTATCTCCTTGTCACCCCTAACCAGAATGGTCCATCCCTCGTAGGTGAATTCAATGGACAGATCTGACTGATGTCGTTGTGAATGTTTCATCAGTCTGTTCAGTAATTCTGGCTCGACACTATTATATAATGGACTTAGATTGCACTCAGGAACTCTTTCTATTTCAGCAATCCCTCGTATTATTGTCTGTGATACCGGTTCGTTCGGTTCTCTCTTTATAAAAATCTCAGTCCCACCATCTGTAATTATTTGTGGGTCGTAGTGACTTTTCATATACAAATAAAATACTTGCTGGCTTTTCAAGCTTCTACCTAACAACGGATTTGCCGGTACATCTGCAGATCTACTTACCGGCCCATTCACCGTCGAAGTTAGTGGATTAAACCGATAGAGGAATTCTCTGCTGTCCGTCGAGAACAAGGTTTAGTCGGAACGGCGCATAACTTCCCCGTATGCCATTCAGCGTCAGTTGGCACACGCTTCTCGAGCATCTTGATGAGTTGCCGGCGGACGCGACACTGATCACACCGTTGTCGCACTCTCGCATCCATATCACAGATGTTCAGGAACACCGTGTCATCGCCCGATTTGACGAGTCCACCGAGAAGCGTCCGCTCCAACGTGAGCAGTTCGAGACACTCTACCATCAGATACAGACCGCCCACGATGGGTTCAATCTCGACCGGCTCCCGCCAGATGCCGACCCGTATCCAGCGGTGTTGAGTGTCCATCCTCGGTTCGAGATTGACGAAGACGCGGGTGTGATCGCCGAGACAGACGGGTCGACGACGACCCAACTGGCCGACACAGCACACGAACCTGATGACGATGACCGAACCGAACCTGATGGTCTGGATATCTACTCGGATAGCCTACTCCTGATCGATGCACTCGAGCGCCACGACGTAACTGACCTGCCTGAGTTGGAGACGGCCACACTGGTGAATCTCTATACGCTGCTGTCGGATGTCCAGCGTGATGCTAACGACTTTCGACAGGAAGTCGCTGATGTGCTTCTCTCACGGCTTCATCACGACCGTCCTGTTGCCGGTCAGTACGGCTCCGTCCAGCGTACGAGTCGCCGTAACCGCTTGCTCAAAGATGACGAGTATGTCCTCTCGATGCTCGAGGCGGAAGGGATCGACCGCGAGCGCGTTATGAGCGTTGACCGGCAGAAAGTCGACGAAGCACTCGAGGTGACGACGCTCACCGAGTCCGATGTCTACGAGATTGATGAGAGCGAATACGTTCGCAAAGCAGAAGTCGACGACGACATCAAGGAGTCACGCCTCCAGGGCTTGAAGGATCGACTTGCCGCTAGTGAGGAGACAGAAACTGAGGAACTGCGACAGGAGATCGAAGCACTCGAAGACCGTATTGATGACCTCACAAGCTTCCGAGCGGGGACTGAAGTTCAATGACGACTGTTGATAACCTTCTCGTCATCATATACGATGCAAGAGACTGGCGGTGTATCTCTCGGTCGTTCTGCAATCTGTTAGCAGGAGTACCAAATTAGTCATCCTTATTCTGTGTTCGGAGTTCACTAGCTTTCTCTTCGAGTTGGCGGAGAATTGGGACACGTTGTTGGTGCTGGTTTTCGTAGGCGACGCAGGCCCGCAACGTGTCCATATCGTTGATCGTTGCAATGCTGGCATCGATGAGTCGCGGGTTCGGTGCTTCGAGCCGCTGTGCTGGTGAGAGATCGCTCGAGTCGTTGGAGTGCTCTGGAGTGTTACCCATTGGATGTTGCCTCTACCCCTGTCGAGGCACGAAAAACGAGTTGCAAACTCAGGCTCGGTTTTTGCTACACCACTCTTCGAACGCATTCTCGAATTCGCTGAATAAGTTCCGATGAAAGTCACCGATGTACGGAAGTGGATATCGCTGATCCTCATCCGGAGCATGCGCTAAGTAGTCGCCAGCGCTATCGAGATCGCCTTTTGGCGTTGCTTCAAAGTCTTGTTTCTGGAAATACAATTGATAGTAATCACTTCCATCTTGTGTCCCTTCATATTTGACCTTGAGGCACCAGTAGTCGCCGTGTTGGAAATCATTCCGTAGTCCCCAGAGAAACGTACCCCGGCGAGCATACTCTGGTGCAGCCTTGTCATCTCGTGCTGGGAGGAAATGCCCCTTCCTGATATGCTGCTTCAAGCGTTTGTTTAGGATCGATCGAATCTGTTCGTTATACGAGTACAGCGAAGAAACATAATTGTGTACTCGTCGGTAGACCTCATTCTCTACATCTGTTTCGTCAGCTCCTTGCTCAATGACGATCGTTCCCGTGGTTGAAATGTTGTCACACATTTGAGCCAACTCGTGAAAGTTTCCGTGAACAATATAGGCTGATGATCGTGCTCGCACTAAATCACGATCAGTAACCGGGTTTGCCGGCCCTTTTGTATGGCCAAGTAACTGGTCTACCGTATTCCTAGAACCACAGTTGCCCATTCGATCTACCGCTACTCGTCTTCAGAGTTGCTCGACATCTTCACTGCTGCCTCGCGGTCCTTCAGAAGTTGTTCCTTAGACTGGCCAGTTGTTTCGGCCAGTTCATCTACAGTGGGAATGTCCTTCAGGGCCATCTTCTTACTGCTAAATTCCCTGCTCAGACAATTATACCTTTCGCACAGTCAGATACCGTTTTCTCTAGGCTGAACAGGGCGAGGGCCTCGTGTCTTGAACCTATAGTATTTCACGCATCACTCGAGGTCAAGCCCCGAGGCAGTCTGCCTTGCACTTCTGTAGATGACTCGTGTTCTCATCTGCTGCTAGCGTTCTGCGCCGTAGACGATCTTCGAGGGGGCTTCGTAGCCACAGTCAGGACAGTCGAACCATCGCTGGACCTTCGCACCAGTGGCAGATTTCTGGCCGACGATGACGTCGTCGTTTGGACACTCCGGACAAGCGAGTTCGGGGGCTGGTTTGTCCCGGAGTGCATCCCGAACGCTGGTCGCCTCCTTCGTCTCGAAGCCTTGCGACCACACTGGATAGCCGTCGACGAGGATCACTGCCCGCCACTTGTACGCGTAGGAGTCCGGTGCACGATGCAAAACGGCTCGCGCTCCAGTCTCCGTGTTTCGATATGCTAGCGTGGGTGTTCGACTCTCTCGTGTCCAGTTGGTGATTCGAGGCATGGTCACTCAGAAATGGACGTCTGCCGGTACGATCCAGCACATCTCGCTCTCGTCAGTAGTCTCGAGGAGTCGATCGAGGTGTCCGCGATGACGGATGCCAGTCGCATGTTGATCGTACAAGCAGATCGACGGGCCACGAGAAGCACCGGCCCGTTTGAAGGCGTGACGGGCAAGGCCCGCATCGCGCATGATCTCATCGTCGCTGCGTTCCTCGAGTGTAGTTTTCACCCGATTCAGATTGCGTTGGAACGTTTCCGTCGTGGTCTCCCAGGCCCGCTCGAGGAGGTCTTTGCCTTCCTCTGATGTGATGGGCGCAGCCGTCGGCAGGTCACCCCACCGTGCTTTTCCAGCCACTGTTGTCTTCTCTTCGTCGAAGGTAACGTAGTAGTCGAACGCTGCACAGCAATGCGGCTCCGCGCCGACCAGTCGATCGAACACTGTCTTCCCGGTTGACAGTGCCTCGTCTGCTGTCGATGCCTCTACCAACGAATAAATGATCATATGCATCTTGAGTACCTCACTGCGCCGACGCTCTGGTCAGTGTTCGCTTGATACTACCCAGTGCGCCGGCACCCATCACCGGCGCACAAAATCACGGTGCAACACATCTGGCTCACGGAGTAGAGCGATCCAGATCGGTACTAGCACCGACAGCGGTTGTCAGGTCGCTCGACTCGTCGATAGCTTCGAAAAGACCGCGAGTTCCTTTGGAAACTTGCACCCTCGACTCGAGTGGAAGTACTGGTTGGGTGAGTATCATAGAAAGACTTGCAAGTGATTTGTTTCAACTCCTTTTGATTGAATCAGCTGGTAAGTAGATGTGTGCACTGACCAATCGTCTCTGACTCAAGAATTAAGTACTCTTTTACATATTGTCAACTAAGCTCACCTATGGCGCTTGACGATATCTTTGCCGAATTTAGTAAACTCCTCGAAGGAGAGGAGATGACCGGAAGACAGGCGGGGCTCATAATCTTTGCCTGGATGGGGGCCACCGCCCTCTTTGGATTGATTTCCTATATTGTAGTGTTCATAATTATGGGCTATTAATCAGTTTTGTCGTTATGTTACTCGCCAGTACTGAGCGATGCGTGCCTCCTGAGACATGGTGAAACGAAACGCGGCGATCTGCTCACTACAGGTGCTTACTTATTCACACGTCTTTTGCATAAACCTCACACGCAAATCATTATCTATCCTCATAGTCAGCTCTTGATGATAACAGTCTGCAGGATTCCATGTAGTACTAAAGGGACCTGCACTTTCCGAACGATCCTTCGATGTGACTTCAACTTCCACATCATACGTTCCAGTTTCAACAATATTGGTATCACCACTACGAGAATGTTGGTTTGGGAAAATACGATACTCCCTTTCGTATATAACATCAGAGTCAGCAAGAAAACCGCTATCAGAGATGATTGTTGTTTTTACCCATACTTCTTCGTCACTGTCATTGGCCCAACTGACTGAGCCATACCCTGAATCAAGTACAGATATCCCGGTATACACGCTTGTACCACCAATAACCGCCCCACTAAGCGAAAACAAAAGTTCCCTTCGGGTAGGCATTTCATTCACTCGTCAGGGATAATACTAAGAATTTTTTGTCTCAATATAATGATTGATACAGTCTTCTATTTATAGCTATAGTACACTTATATCGAACGTTCTGTGAACTCCCTGTACTGATCGTTAGATTGCTCGGTCAAGATTATGAACGATACACGCAAGGGCGAGTTCACGGAACTGCTTCCACCAGCGTCGTGACCGGACGAACGCACCGTATCTTCGCTTGAATCGAGAGTTCACCGTTTCGCTCTGGCTCCGTTGGCCGTAGAGTTCAGTATCCAACCGGGCGTTCCACGCTTTCTGAAGTGAGGAAAAATCACAGTGTTTGATGAGTGGACGAACCCCGTTCTCGCGGGCCATCGCTCGAATCTGCTGATCGTCGTATCCCTTGTCTCCAAGCAAAACTCCGATTTCAGATGCGTTGCGGTTGATGAGTGACGGTGTGATCTGCGTATCGTGTTTTCGGGTCGTTGTGACGTGGAGATCGAGGATCGCGTTTGCTCTCGTATCGACTAAGAGCGTGACTTTTAGCTGCTGAATCGTCAGTTTCGCCCGTTTCGTGTAGTGCTTTGAGGCATGGGTTCGGTCGAAGCCCGAAGCGTCGATTCCCGTAACACCGTTAGTCAGGAGCAGTGAAACAGAGAGATTGAGAAGTACCCGCCAAACGGCCATATCGAGTCTATCGAACGCTTTGCACAGCGTTGACGGGTCAGGAAGTTCGGTGAGGTTGATTGCGTTCCGAATACGAGGCATTTCAATGAATTCGTCGAGGAGCGTTCGATAGGTCGTGTTCTTCCGAATTTTGAGACATAGCAGAACAACGTGCTGATGGAGCGTGTAGCGTTGTTTCGAGTACTTTGAGGAATATCGTGAGACTGCTCGCTGGGCGAGGTGAAATGCTTGCTCGACAAACCGGAGTAACTGCGACTTTGGGAGGGTTTGCATCCACTCACACTATCGACTGAATCTGCAACTCTCCAAGGATTTCAACAGAGCCTCCCGAATATGTCTTTTCACGCGTGATCACAATACACGTAATGAACAGCTTGCCACGCTTCGTTTCAACGTGTATCGGGAGATACGGACCAATCAATACAGGGGAAGCATTTACCGTTGAAAGAAGTAATTGAGTGTATGGCTAAAGCCGAAGACGGCGGAGAATCAGATGGAGGGGACGAGAAAAACGAGTGGCTTGACCGTATCATTAGTTTTCTCGCCACCTATCTCCCGTGAGTACCAGGGGAACTCTTCACCGATAGATTCGCACACGTAGTTACCGAACTGCCCCGATTCAGTTTCAGGCATAATTCTGAATAGAGAAATCGTGCTACTATCTACTAATAGGAATTAGCGTCAATCCTCATACGTTCCAGTGTGACCGATCACGGATATGTTGGATTTTCTGTATCTTGCACGATTTCTATCAGCTACTGTATATTTTAAGCGAGACGTGCAAGAGACACAGCGCGTGTCGGTGACTGGAGTTCTCCAGTCACAGTGTTACAGACAGTGCGTCTATAGTAGACCTGCACCGACAGCGAGAGCACCAAGTCCGACGATTGCTGCGACGACAGCACCGATGTATGCATACTTGTATTGCTTGAAGGAGTCCGCGAGTTCCGCCTTGGACTTATCAGAGATGATGAGCTGGCTGTCGTCAGGGGGCGTGACTACAACATCCTCGGGTTTCAAAGGATGTGTCGCATTCTCGGTGGCGTGAGCCTGCCCGAGGAGGTATATTTCATCGCCCGGACCGAGTGTCCCCTCGTAGTATCGGCGTTCGCCGTGTTTGTTCCCGATATCAAGGATATTCGTGATAGAGTCGGTCTGGGGGGAGATTATTGCCTCACCTTGGACGAACTCTGCGATACGCTCGGGCGGTTCACTGTCAGGAGGTACGTTGGCCTCGACAGAGAAACTATTGAGCGCGGCGAGAACGTTGTCAACGGTCACGCCGGTTGAGAGAAGCCGGTCAACGTCAATCGCCCCCACCTGGATATCGTGAATCCCGGTGCCGGCTGATGGATCGTTCACATGGTTGCCGACGTCCACGCGGACGCGCCCAGTCCCATCGTCAAGCTCGAATGAGGTTGCATGTATACCCGTGGCACGCGTCTCCCACATTTCAGTCTCACCGCCTTCATCCCACTCTTCGACTTCCCACGCCGATAATGTGCTCTCTTCACCTTTTATTGGAGAGTCGAATGGGCTACTCGCACGGACGGTACCCTTGAGTTCGATGAGTCCTTCGCTTTTAATATCCCGTACGTCAGTTGTTTCGGTATCTCTGAGAAGCGCACTCCTACGGTGTTGGCGGCGGCCGTAGACTCCGGCGAACGCTGCAACGACCAGAAGGACAACGCCGACGATGAGTAGTATGGTGGACATGGACGGAGACACTTCCCCAGTCAATCTGCTGGAATAAGAGAGTGTTCAATTTACGCACCTATCTGACAACTGTTTCGTTGTATACTAATACAAACGAGGATCAACTGCTGAATACACAGCGCGAATGTGGTACGGATTGAGAAGCGATCTGCGGGAGCAGTAGTCGGTAAGTATAGAGCACAGCAAACATCTTACTCGCTCACGGTCGTTATCGAGCGACCGCCTGCCCAGAGTTACGACGATCGCCGCGAGTTTTGACGTCCGCCCTTCTTGGCCATGTGTTTCGAGTGTATCGGAATTGATCAAACGCGAGCGTGAATCCGTTCGACGCGCTTCTCCGTTGGTGGATGTGTCCCGAACAATCTTCGCGCGACGAACTGCCGCGTCCGGTCGAAAAAGCGGTGTTCCTCCCACGGCGGCGGCACGATCGAGAACGCTGTCGTCGACCGATGTTCGCGAAGATCACTCGAGGGACGAGAAGCGAGGTCGCGATCCAGCGTCTCGAGGGCGCTTGCCAGCGCCGCGGGATCGCCGGTGATCGCGACGGCGCCGCGGTCAGCGACGTACTCGCGATAGCGAGCGACGACGGTACTGGCCCACCGGCTCAGGCTGGCGACGACGAGTATAGGAATCGCGATAGCTGGATGATGGTACGGGCTCTGATTGCCCTCAAGTTCGTTCTCGAGCATCGCGTGGGCTTTCACCCGCGGGATCGACAGGACCGTCAGTATCGCCGCGTCGCGGTTGAGCAGATGAGCGAGTTCGTGGGCGAGGACGCCCTCGAGTTCACGGTCCGAAAGTTGCTCGCAGAGTCCACGCGAGACGACGATCGCCGACGTCTGTGGCCGGACGCCGACGGTGGCCGCGATCGGCATTCGCTCGCGACCGAGGCGAACGGTCGGGGCCGGAACGCCAACCTGATTCGCGAGTCGGTCGACGCGCGCCTCCAGGTCTTTGAGACGTTCGATATCGTCGGAGCCCAGTTCGTCTCGCTTGAGGATGCGGACTTCCTCCTCGAGTCGTCGCTGGACGCTGCCGCCCTCATCCAGTTCATCGGCGACGACACGTCCGGTCAGAAAGAGCGAACCGACGATCCCGGCGACAACAGCGAGCGGGGCGACGATCTGAAACGGCGTCAGCGAACTGGTTTCGACGAAAACGAAACCGACGAACCAGGTGACGAGCAGTCCGAAGGCGACGCCGCTCCAGCGAAGCACCTCACGGGCATCAGGATTCGCGATACTGCGTGCCAGCGGTTCGAACGCCTCGACCGAAGCGTCGTGGCCGATACGACCGACCACGAGCGGGGCCGGTATCACCCACCGGTAAACGGTCGCGACGACGAGCCAGGGAACGACGAGAAACAGACAAACAGCAAGTGCCCACGGAACGAGCGCTAAGAACACTACCGTGATGGCCGCGATCATCACGAACTCGAGGACGAGCAGCGTCGCGATCCCAGACGTGGCGATAAGGCTGGCGACCAGCATCCGAATCCAGTGCCCGAACGTCATCCACAGTCGTTGCATTGGTGCCTTCATCCGTCTCTGTTAAACTGGCATCTCTTCCGCCGATTTCGACCTATCATACACGTTCGATGAAAAAGAGGTTTGGTTTCGGCTCTGCGTCCGTGCTCTACAGAAAAAGCAGGCCGAGTGCCTCGGGGCTTGACCCCGAGGTGGTTCACTGACCGTTCACCGCCTTTCGTAGATCGCCTCTCTCCTCGTGCCACATTCGTGCTTTGTATTCATCAGTTCCAACTTCTCAACTACTCAAGAGAAATGATATGAAAATATGAGTTGCGTTGCTACTCCCTATCTGTTCTGCTAGCGTTCTGCGCCGTAGACGATCTTCGAGGGCGCTTCGTAACCACAGTCAGGACAGTCGAACCATCGCTTAACCTTCGCACCAGCAGCAGATTTCTGGCCGATGATGACATCGTCGTTTGGACACTCTGAACACGAGAGTTCGGGGGCTGGTCGGTCCCGAAGTACATCCCGAAAGCTGGTCGCTTCTTTGGTCTCGAAGCCTCGTGACCAGATGGGATAGCCGTCGACGAGGATCGCTGCTCGCCACTTGTACGCGTAGGAGTCCGGGGCACGATGTAGGACCGCTCGTGCTCCAGTCTCCGTGTTTCGATATACCAGCGTGGGTGTTCGACTCTCTCGTGTCCAGTTGGTGATTCGGGGCATGATTACTCAGAAATGGACGTCTGCCGGTACGATCCAGCACGTCTCGCTCTCATCATTCTCTTTGAGGAGTCGATCGAGGTGTCCGCGATGACGGATGCCTGTCGCATGTTGATCGTACAAGCAGATCGACGGGCCACGAGAGGCACCGACACGTTTGAAGGCGTGACGGGCAAGGCCCGCGTTGCGCATAATTTCGTCGTCGCTGTGTTCCTCGAGTGCTTGCTTCACTCGGTTCAGATTGCGCTGGAACTCTTTCTTGGTGGTCTCCCAGGCCCGCTCGAGGAGTTCTTCGCCTTCACCCGATGTGATGGGCGCAGCCGTTGGCAGGTCACCCCACCGTGCTTTTCCAGCCACTGTCGTGTCCTCTTCGTCGAAGGTGACGTAGTAGTCGAATACTGCACAGGACTGCGGCTCTGCACCGACTAGTCGATCAAACACCGTCTGTCCAGTTGAAAGCGCTTCTTCTGCTGTCGATGCCTCTACCAGTGCGTAGATGATCATATGCATTTATTTCACCTTAGTTCGACGACGCCTTGGTCAGTGTTCGTCTGTTTCTGCTCAGTGCGCCGGCACCCATCACCGGCGCAAAAATCACTGTTGGAGTGCGCATCTCTCAAGGGGTAGAGCAATCTGGATCGGTAGTAACATTGACAGTGGTCGTCAGACCGTCTAACTCGGCGGTAGCATCGAATCAACGTGAATGCCTTCGGAACTCATATCTCCAGCTCGAGTGGAGTTGCTGGTTAGGGAGCACATTATAGAAAGCCTTGTAAGTGATTTGTTTCAGCTCTTTTTGATTGAATCAGCCGGTAAGTAGACGTGCATATTGACCGCTGGGGTTCCTACCAATTAGATCAACTGTTCGAAGAGTCGTGATGAATACAGGGCGCGAATGTCGCACGGTACTCCACAGAAATTGTGACGGGCCGAATCGCTTAGTACAGAGGAAGGGAAGGAGTTACCATTGAATCGGTCGCCATCAGTCCTCTATCATAACCGCAAACCGGAACTTCTCGAATGGCCGAATTACCTCGACGAACTCGCCGGGATCAACCGGTTTTCGAGGATTCCATCTTCGTTAACATCTTCATTGAGATCACGGGATTCGATGAAGTTTTCACTCATTCCAGACAGAACGATCACTGGAACATGAGGGCGCGTCTTGTATCGTTCGCGTCGGTGCGCACTTGCAAGGTGGGATTGTATTCCATCGAACGTCAACCATCTATCCATGAGCGACCGCAGCCGAGAGCAAGGCGTCGATCTGGGCGACCTCCATGAGAAGCTCGAAACTCACGAGTACCCGGCGAGCAAGGAGGGCCTGCTCGAGGCCTACAGGGATCACGAACTCGAGTTCGGCGACGGACGGGCGACGTTCGCCGACCTCCTCGAACCGCTCAATCAGGGCATCTACGACTCCGAGATGGAGGTCAAACAGACGATCATGAACATGGTCGGCGACGAGGCGATCGGACGCAAAAACTACAGCGACCGAACGCCGCCCGCCCCCGGCGAGGACCGCCAGGACGAAGGTGCACCCGATCAGGAGGGTCTGCGCCATCAAGAGTCGTTCTAAACCGCCCGCGAGGCTGGCGGCAGGGTTAGATTCGTACGTTTAATGAGCGGGTGATGCACCCTTTCGGCGCGAAATAACGGGGTCGTTCTGCTGCACATACCCTCTGTATTGGTCACGCCAATTCTACCAGTTACTGGATAGATCGAGCGAGACGTGCTGAATACACAGCGCGAATGTGTCACGAGCCGAGGGCCAATCAGGTGACTGTTCGAAACTTCGTTATCGTTCTTCGAGATGAATTTCGTCCGGTTTCACGAGGACCTCGAACCCCTCGTACTCGAAGCAGACAATTATACCGTCCCCGCTCTCAACGAGAGCGTCAAGAGCATCTGAACCTACTGTATAGTACAGCGGCGAGAGCTTCTCGGGAGAGGTATTCCGAACCGCTGCCACGGCTTCTGCTACTTCCACCGTAGCGGATCCGCCTTTTTCAGTTCTACGAATCGAAAACCTTGCACTCATAATTAAAATACATGCTTCGTAGTAATAATGTGAGTCCCTGATTCCTGTACTATGGGAATCATTCACATACAGGGCTATTTTAGCTCTCAGTAATAGCAGTATTAAGCGATTTAATTAAACCACACCTATATACGGTTTTAAATAGTTTTGATGAGTTAATAAACCAATTGTACTCGGATGGACACTGAGTATTGCTACTGGAACTCACACCTTGTATCGTGCACGGCTCTATGAACTATTCTCTGACAAAACGTCTGCGATCAGTAGGCAGATCTACTGATCGGCTGGTTCATTGGTTTCGTCGTGAAACAAACGAACCTGTCGTGCTGAACTCATGCTCTGGGCCTTGTTTGAACGCGTGATTTCACGGGTGTAAGTCCTCTATTGCGCGTTCGATGTTGCGGACGGCGGATTTCATGACAAGTTCACGGAATTGACCGAACCAGGTTCTCGACCAGAGCGTATCGCCGTATCTGCGCCGGAGACCGAAAAACACCGATTCAGCGTTCGACCGCTGGTGATACGCCCGATCCTTGATGAGCAAATTTCTCGCCCACCCCCGCATTCCAGGATCTCGCTGCGGAATCAGCGGCGTGATACTTTCCGCACGCAACCTCGTACGAATCTCCTCCCAGTCGTAGCCCTTATCGGCAGCGACAGTCGTCAAATCGTCGAGATTCCGCACTAACACCTGCCAGCCGACCTGTGTATCGTGCGGTTGTTTCATCGAGCAGTGTATATCGAGAATCGCACTGGTTTCACAATCGATAAGCAGCGTCGTCTTCACCGCCTCAAACGTATAGTCCGTCCGTTTTGCGTAGTGCTGGCTGGCCTGGACGCGATCGACACCGGTTGCGTCGATCGCCTGCACATCACCGAGATCATACAGCTCGACGGACTGATCAAGGATCGCTCGCCACCGCTTCATCGGAATTGCCTGCTTTCGCGTACACACCGTCGAGAAGTGTGGAACCGTTTCAGGCCTCAATCCGAGTGATTTTGTCACTCTCGGCATCTCGCGGAGGACGTCCATCAGCTTCCGGTACGGATGGCCGAGATACTCTTTCAATCCCTGAACGGCGAGAATCACCCAGTCAGCGTAGCCTTCTTCTCCCGGACGGTAGGCCGGTGCTGGCGTTCCAACGACGGCTTTTTGAGCGAGCGATACAACCTTCTCTGTGAAGCGGGAGGTCTTCGTGTGCACAACGAACCCGTCCCGCTTCACTTCCTAGTAGATTTGGTATTTTCCCCGAGCTACTAACACGACGATACGAGTTCGATCGACTCTACACTGCTAATGTTTGAGCGTCTAAACAAGGCCCATGCTCTGTATACAGCAGGACGTTTCTGACAATAGCTCGGTAGTTCGTTGTGGCTCTGCGAGATACACAGCGCAAATTCATCAGTCCAGTCGATTCTAAACATCGATTAAATTCCCCGGACAGTCTCAATGATTCCCATCGATTCGAGAATCATCCAGAGGAGGAACAATCCGTATAGGCAGAGAAAGCCGTATGCTTCGTGGTCGGTGAGTTCGAGGTCCGTGCGTGTAAACACGACGAAAACGAGCGTGGCGAACGCGAGGAACCCCATCGTCGGAATTGCAGCGAGGAAGTTGATGGTCGCGGACCCCGCCAAGAGGACGCCGATTGGGATCGCAACCAGGAGATTGAACGTGTTACTCCCGAGGACGTTCGTGAGGCTCGTGACGCTGTCGTCGTTTTGGGCGGCGCGAACGCTGACGAACGCGTCGGGGAGGCTCGTTCCGGCGGCGATAACGGTCAACCCCAACAGGAAACTCGACGCCCCAAAGATTGCCCCCAGTGAGAGAGCAGCACGGACGATGCCCTCGACGCCGACGGCGATGATGACCAGAGCTACCGCAAGCATTCCCCACTCTCGGGCCGGACGCACGTCGAGAGAATCG
The DNA here is from genome assembly GCF_009392895.1 of Natronorubrum aibiense. GTDB lineage: Archaea > Halobacteriota > Halobacteria > Halobacteriales > Natrialbaceae > Natronorubrum > Natronorubrum aibiense. The sequence continues at coordinate 323,390 of NZ_CP045489.1, forward strand.
TCAGCGACGTGTTCGCTGGCGTCCTGCTGGTGGAGAAAGACGTAAATTCCGTACGTAGCAAGCGGGAGCAGCGCCAGCGTGGGTGTCAGTATCGCGGCACGATTCGTCCCCCCAGGGACGTACGTCGCACCGAGTGCGAACATGATGAACAGGACGAGAACGCTGATGATGTAAAACTGCGCGTCTTTGTGAACGATGTCACGGGTCGCTCCCAATTCCTCGCTGGCGAGGGCTGAGAGTGCCGGAATAACCAGGAGATTGAAAATGGCACTGCCGACGATCGCACCGACGCCGAGGGAGAACTCGCCATGGACGAGCGTACTAATGACGATGGAACTGATTTCGGGAAAACTTGACCCGACGGCAACGACGATGGCGCCATGGACGGCGACAGGCAGCCCGTAGTATTTGCTGAGCCGTTCTGCGGCCTGCTCGAAGTATATGCTGCCCTTCCAGATAACGAGTGTTGCGATAACTACGAGAACGAGGGTGACGAGCAGTCCCACCATCGGGTATCGGTTGCCACTACGCGGTGAAAGGTGTGTCTCCTTCGAACGGAACTCAATGAGCCAAATATTGTCCTCACTGCAGTTCTTCCGGTCGAATCGGAATCACTTGCTGGTCGAATGCCCTCTCTGAACTCAGAAGACCGGAATCTAACAGGAACTTGGGAACTAATCGGTGATGGATACGTCCTCTATATTCAGCAGGTGGCTTTTGGCATAGTTCGGATAGATCGATAGCCGCTTCGGTAACTGCTTGTCCTGTACTTACCGTTCACTACGGAGTCCAATGGCCCTGTGATCGATTCTGTGGCACGCTCGGTTAGAGTTGATGTGGGTATCAGTAGGTTCACTACGTTCTGGTCGAGTGAGAGGACTCACTTCTTCCAAGAGCTCCGTTGCTGTCTCGATCGTTTCTGTCTGCGTCAGTCAGCTGATCACCCTCGAGATTGTTGAGTTTGCTGAGTGCATGATACAGTCTGGATCTGGTGTGTTGCGTGGATCCATTGGATGCGCCTCAGCCGATTGCGGCGCAGACGAACAGAACACGACAGCACGGCGACCGTTTCCGTTAACCAACATCCACGCTGCACCATCGTCGTCTGTTGGTTAAGACATGGCGCGAAGCAAGTCATTCTGGGCTCGGCCCATAGCGCGGCGTCCCGCAGATCTGGCACTTCCAGATTGCGTGGCCGGTCCAGGTTTCGTCGGGAACCGATTCATGATCGCTGAATCGATGATCGGTTGTGCGTCCGCACTGGTGACACTCGAGGCGTTCTTTGGTTGGAAGGGGACTGTCCTGACGCTCAGGGTCACGTTCTTGAGGTGCCTGCTGGAGGGCAATTGCAGGAACTAGCCACGCATCATCACCGGCGTTGTCGAGCAGCGTCGCAAGTCGCTGCTCGTCGTGAATACCGGATCCACTCTCGTCGTAGAGATACGTTGTTGGTCCGAAGTCGCTATCCACCGGTGATTGGTCAGTCCACGCTGTTCGATCGCGGGCTGCCGCGAGAAGTTGCTCACCATCGGTGGATGTAATTCGTACTGCAGCAGGAAGCATGGGCCACTGGTCGGTCAATTGGGCTGCAGGCTCGTCCTCGAGATCATAGATGATCGTGCAGTCGTCGACCGTTGATTCCGTCACACTCGAGGCAAGGAGCGTCGCAGCGGCCCCACCTTTCGCGACGGCGCCGTAGAACGTCGACGACTCGACCAGCATGTGGACGACGCCGAGGAGTGTCCACTCTGGTGCTGGTGCGTCTGTCTCAGAAGAGGAGTTCTCGAGATGATTGGTGAGACAGAACAGACATTTCGTCTGGTCAGCTGGGATCGGTGCGCCACAGGATCGACACTCGGTATCCGTTTCCGCTGGTGTGTCTGGATATCCAGTCGTCGCCGTCGCAACCCGCTGTCGATCAGGCTCACCGTCGTTACACTCGCTGAGTGTCTCATCTGGAACATCCGACGCTTCACCGGTCGGACGAAGTTCCTCAAAATCAGAATATCGATCAGTCATTGATTAGGTTGTGGATCGTGTTTTCTTGTGTCTCGATGCAGGTTCCAGTTCGATAGAGAAGAGCTAGCAATAGAATTACTTAGAAGCTACTGGTCGCGGAGTCCTGCTTCTCGAGCGTCACGATTGGTGGAACAATGGATACACGCTGGGAGATTCCCATCAACAGCGAAAACCCGGTAGTAGCTCTCAGTGACATGAGAGCCACAGCCATCACATTCTGGCATTGTCAAAATTCTTGTTATCCCTTCGGTAAATCTCTTGCTTCAATACTTGTGTGAATTTGGCTAATAGCATGCGATCTACGCGTAACTGACTCGTCTCTGCGTCTGGCGATGTTGCGCTTCTAAGAGGTTTCCACAGTCTTCACACATGGTTTCGACTATGTTGGTGGTTACCTGTCCGTTGCACTTCGGACACGAACTGGCACTCGAGTCGGGCTGGACGTCTTCGTCGAACGCCGTCTCATAAATTTCTCTGAGAGTCATGGTGTTCACGAGAGGCGATGAGCAATTCCGACTGCCCCTCACCCACTCGTGGGGCATAGAAACCCACTTTACAGTAGACGGTAGTATAGTTTCTTTATTTATGATACTCTATGAAACTCGCAGTAAGTACAGGCCAAACACATACCGCTCAGTACAGAGGGAGGACCGAACGATTCACATCAAGGACAGGTAATGTGATTATATGTCCGACCGTACCGACCGACTCCTTGCTGTTCTGGTCATCCTGATGGCCTTGTTGGTAGTTGCTCAAACAACTGTTGTCCCACGAAACCGACTGCTGAGTACGATAGGGATTTTCTCTGGAAGCTTGGCGGTCGTCTACGGATTAATGGAGTTACTGATGACGTTCGACTCGACTTCCTGACGCGACACGTTCGCAGATATAGTTACCGAATTGCTAGGTTCAGTTTCAGGTATATCTCTGAATAAAGAACCCGTGCTACTAACTACTAGGTGGCGGCAACGCTGTCGAACGGACTCATGCTGTGGCGAAAGCCCGGCAGCGAAACGGTCATCGACCGTGAGCAGCCCGGACCGTGGAGGTGGTGGGAGGTGGCGGTGACTGCGTTCACACCAGCAAAAAAGGGGCTTCGCTCCGGCTATTCCCACCAGCAGCTGCGCTCGGGGAAGTGAATCGTCGTCCATCCGGTCACGGCCAGTGAGACACGGCCCTCGTGCCAGTTCCGGGCAGCCTTGTGAATGCGCACCTGCTCGCCTTCCTCGATCCACGGCGCGTCTGAGGACTTCCAGATCGTCACACGCGTCTGGCCACTATCATCTGCGATGAGCCCGACCTGTGCGATGCTTGGATGCGAGGGATCCCACAGGGTTTCGACACGCCCTTCGATGCTCACCTCTTTTCGAGCAACCTCCTCGAGTTTCCCAATGGGGATGACGTGTCCGGGCGCCGTCTGCAGCTCCTCGAACACGTTGACGACCGCACTCGTCAGGTCTTGGCCACCGACGACGGCCTCACTCAACCGCCGGCTGATCGCCGCTCGAGACCAGCCATCCAACTGCTTTGCGAGTCGCATCGACTGCTTGTTCACGGCCGCCAACTTCTCTCGAGAGAGCTCTGTCCGGGAATCCGCTCGCTCCGGGTCCGCCATCGGATCCACGCTCGCCGCCCGTTTCTGGAACTTGAAACGCCGCGCTTTGCTCTGGTTCGCAGCGATTGCTCGCGTCCGCTTCTCTCGACCTTCCTGTGTTCCCAACTCGGCTTGGGCACTGATCCGCTCGAGTTCGTCCTCTCGTGCTCGAATGCGCTCTTCCTGTTCGAGGGTTGCACCGTGAATCCGGTCCTCACTGGTGTCTGCGATACCGTCTGGGTGGTTCGCATCCACCTTTGCTTGGACCTCTTGCTCGACCGTTGCCTCGAATTCCGGCGTCTCGTCGACGACCGGGAAGCCGTCTTCATCGACTGCCTGCTCGTCCGTCTGTTTGAGTGCCTGTTCATCGACCGTAACGACCTTGCTACTCGAGTTGTTACTAGACATTGGAGTTCTGATCTCCGAAGGCGCTCATGCGCCTGCCACCGCGATGCCTCACCATCGCGGTTTTCCGACGACACCGACCGACTAGATCCATCTGCGCGCTCGCGCTCGCGCCTTCGCGAGCGCCCATCTGGGCGCGAGCGAGAGCGCGCCTGAATGCGGTGTCCCAACCAGCACCGCGCGGCGTCCTGCCGAGCGAAGCGAGGCAGGGCTCGAGGTGCGAACGGTGTGAGCGCCTCGGCGACCCGCCCGAAGCGAGCGGCCAGCTTTAAGCCGTTTCTCGTGTCCGGCCCGGACTGCGGGTTCGTGTCCAGCGCGACTGTCGACGAGAACGCGCGCCGCGGTGTGGCGCGCGACAGCGCAGGCGGCACCAAGCGCTGGAACGCGAAAGCCCGCGAGGGGCGCAACCGAAAACGCGCTTAATGCTGGCGTCGAGACCAGATTCATTTTAGCCCGGAACGGTGAGCGACGTCAGGAGCGAACCGCAGCCCGGAATGGTCGGTCGCGAGCGACGCGGAGGGCGGCACGCGGCGAGCGGGGCGGGCCGATACTCAAGAGCAAGCAACCGACGCAACAGCAGCCCGATCAATCCACGTGGGTGGGATCAAAAGGGGCTGGCGCGCTCGAGGAACCCCGCCGACACAAGCACCGCAACTTGTGAGGAGCGCAGCGAGGTGCGGGACTCGAGCGCGCCAGGGGCTTTCTCCCTGTTATCGAAAGCGATGATTGCGAGCCACTCATCGAGATCAACTCCTTTACAGAGCTGGTTCAGTGGCCCATCCGCACACTAAAGGACTTTACAAACGAGATTCAGATGAGGAAGTATGGATGGAATGAAAACCTTTGCTACTATCATAAAGTATTCTGCTGGAGGGACACTCGGTAGCCTCTTTATCGCATATGGTCTCAGAGAGTTTCTTCGAGCTTCAGGGGGCGGATACTATTGCTGCCGCCATAGTCTCTATCAGACGCAAGGGATATCTCTTACGTTCATTGGATGGGTGATTATACTCGTCACACTCATCAATCTGTACGGGGAGATGCGGTAAGTACGCACGCGTAATGAACGAATAGTTCAGTTTATATGATATAAAAGGGGCTGTGGGAATAGCACTATGCTACTTTTTCATCGTCTCAAAATATCGTCTACGGGAATCCGAGTGGTTGCGGGCTTCGCGACTAATCTAACGCACTGGCTGGTTCGTCAGCCAAAACGTCGACACCATCCGACGTCACAGCAATCCGAATACCTTCGACAGTGAATCGAATTTCGAGATCTCGAGTCGATGAGTCAAGCAACTGTTCAAGTACTTCGGCATCAACAGTGTCGTAGAGTTGGTAGTCGTCACGGTCAAGTCCACATGCTTCAAGCGTCTCAATGATTGCAACGACAAGATCGGTTGATGAGCTATCCCCATTTCTCGATGATCGATCCATTTGAACAATCAGTGCTTCGGATTGACGATGCTTAAAGGGTTTGGAGTCAACTACAGTTGCGTATAGACTCAATACTTGACTTAGCGCGTGTGGGATACTGTCGGCGCAAGCAGAGTGGAGTATGCGCTTTGACGCTGACTGGATGTCTCGCGCTGACGATCGGATTCTGGAACATCTAGCTGATGCTGGGCCCGATACACCCAAAAAGATGGCTGAGAGCGACCGTGTACGATTCTCTAGACAACACATCAACGCTCGCTGTAAGACGCTCGTCGAGTATGGACTCCTCGTTCATCTCGGCAACGGTGTCTACGACATTACTCGTGAGGGCAAACAGTATCTCGCCGGTGAACTCGACGTTCGAGACCTCGAGTCCAATTAAATTCAATTGGGGAAAAGTCGGTCTTGGATAAATATAGGGAGCCATAGAACGCTTCCTACGGTGTTGATTTCATCCATTTTGACGGTGAACACGCCGATAAATGGGTTTGCGAAGATACCTCCGGCCAAACAGTTAATATAGTGTCAATACTCTCTTGAGTATGAACCTCTCGTTCCGGTATCCCGACGGTTTGGTAGTTCTCTTGGGAATAGTAATAGCCGTTTTAGCAAGCATTGTACTTCCTGCGACCGGCTATTCAGGAGGTGTCAATCTAAACTGGCTACAGTTATCCGGATTGGCAATTATGTTTCTTGGAATTGCACTCATCATGTGGAATGACAGGAAGGAATAGCGACAGGCCTGATATGTAGCTCGCCTGTACTTACCGATTCAGGGAGCAAAGAAATGATCCAGACCGCTTCTGATCTCAATTCAGTCGACGTACTGTGATACCCACTCACGACGCTCCACGATTACTTGCTCTCCCTCACCTGTGATCGCGTAATAGTTCGTGCGTCTGTCGAGTTGCCCTTTCTCGACGAGCTCCTTGTTGACGACCGTATCGAGATTGGGATACAGCCGACCATGATTGATCTCTGAACTGTAGTACTGCTCGATCTCATCTTTGACATCCTGTCCAGATGGCTGATCAGCGCCCGCGATCACGTACAGCAGGTCTCGTTGGAATCCTGTAAGGTCGTCCATGGCCCAGCCATTCAGGCGAGATGATATTTGTTATTCTACACGTACGTAGATGTAAGCTAATCCAACTAGTCGGTTCTTTATACCACTAGCTGACTCTCGTTCCATTCACGACATTCTGAGACTGTAGTCGTGGTGGAGCGACACTCGAAGGATTCGATCCAGCGCGTACGATCAGCGATCGCGACCGTCTCACTCTGCACTCGAGAAGATACCTCCGACGTACTGATCTGTCCACTCTCGGCGGGCTTCGAGTTCGCGTTGACCACGCGCTGTGATCGTGTAGTAGTTCGCTTGTCTGACGAGCGCTGCCCCTCGTCGACGATATCGTTGTGGGAGAAATCGCAACAGTTGACGAGTATGTGCTTCTAGGAGATGTCCTCATCAAGTGCTCCGATCGACTCGAGGTAGTCACGGACTTCGATGACGAACTGGCGGTACCGATCGAGGTCCTGCAAAGCGTTATAGACCACGTCGTGTTCGATGATGTTCCCGTAGGTGTGTGCAAGGACATTCCGGAACCGGGCACCTTGTGCCATTTCCTCAGCTGTCGAAGCAGAGAGTATACCAAGCTCTTCGAGAGCCCGCATTGACTGTGGATTACTCGCTGGAGGCGTTCCACGCTCGTGTTTGACAAGTTCCTCTCCAATATCGATCGCTGCCTCGGTCATCTTTACAAATCGGCGTTCAACGATATCCTGTGTATCTGAGTCAGCATGATATGCTTCGCGACTCAGCGTCTGTTTCCGAGCGAGAACGCCCAAACTGGTTTCAATCGTTTCGACAGCGTTGAGTATTCTATTGAGACCGTCAGTAGGAAAGGTCTCGTCTGTCATCGATCACGGGTCTCGCCATCAGTCGCTGTCACAGCAGACCCACTCAGATGTCGATCAATTCTGGCTACTGCTGCATCAAATCGTTCGCGCGGTGACTGAGTCTGCTTCTCAGTTGCGGTGAGTTGGCTTCGAACATCAGCCACATGTTCTGGGTCACCGATGAGAAGGACGCCGTGATCGAAGATCGTCTCTGCTAGCTCCAGTGACGTTGTCTGGAGATCAACGAGATCGACATCATCAGTCTCGAGCGCTTCGCTGAGATCAGCACTCAACCTGAGAAAGACCTCATTGTAGGCTGGATCACTCGGGCGGACAGTGTCGAATGCAACTGCGATATCGATGTCGCTTCGAGAGTGAGACTCCCCAGTTGCGTGAGAACCGAAGAGAATGGCTAGCTCTACCGGATGCTCCTGCAATACCTCCTGAAGAGTCTCGAGAGGAAGGGATTCATCGATAGCAGCGTTCTCACTGGTTCTCATTACGCAAAAATACGGCCTCATGGCACATAAACACTCAGGAGCAACTGTCTGCGTGCACTCGTTCTGTCTCGGTAACTTCGTATAGCTGTACTCTACCCGGTTTTCACGACGTGCTCCTCGAGATCACGCGTCCAGTAGGTAGCCGGCCCACCGGGACTACATCGCGCACACAGCTGTAGCGAGCCCTCGAGATGGCCGAGTTCGACGCGGAATCGCGTGAGGGCTGCAAGCGCGTCGACAACGAGCCCACAGCCGTCGCAGGCGTAGTGATCGCGCTTATCCGGATCTGGCCGTATCTGGATGGCACAGTCGACGCAGATCTGGTGACTGACTCGCTCGTCTTTTCCCCAAGTGTATGCAGTGCCAGTTTCCGTTCCGGGTGGTGCCTCACAGAACGAACACCCCGCGAGTGTCTGCTGTGTCACGACTCCTCCCCCGTGACGTCATCTCGAGCAGCCGTCCAGCCTTGATGGAAGACAGCAAGCTGGGTGCTCGAGTCAAAGGTGGTCCCACTTGGCTCGTGGACGAACACCCGCTTGCCAGGAACCGGCGTTACCACACCGTTATCGATGAGTTCCGTAACGAGCTGTCGGGCGGTTGTATCACCGATATCTGCTGTCACGACGCGAGTTGCATCCTGATCATGGGCAACGAGTCTAGCTTCGAACCGGCTGTAATCGTCTGCAGTGTCGTCAATCGGGTTTAGATCAGTCATTGGAAACCACATAAGGCACACTGTTGAACGCGCCTCATGCCTCACGGCGCCGATAAACTCGCTGCTAGGAGCACAGTCAAGTCGAAGATACTAGGTGGTGTGTACTGGAGTCAGTGACCTACGTCCAACAACAGGCTGGAGTACCGACGGATGGTGACTACCTCTTGCTGGTCCGTCGACCTGTTCGCAGTTGCCACGTCGGCTTCACCCGGAACGTATCTGGTTCCTCAACAGGATGGGGATGACTCTGATTCGTCGCCAGTGACGCGGGCCGTGCGAGGCGGTTGAGTAGTTCATCACGCACGTCCTGTCGGGGTATCGTCTGCTCGTGCCAGCCGAGCCGTTCGTCGTAATGGCGCTTTTTGAATCTCTCGCCGACCGTATCGGCTGCGATGTACTGCGTCAGTTTGATTCCCCAGATATTTGATGATCGATACTCGGCACCGACGTCTGCATGTGTGAGCTCAACGAGAACACACTCGACGAATGAAATGAGTGACTCTCGACTTCGGTCGTTCGGAATGCGTAACTCGAGGCCAGACCAGGGTGGTTCAGTGGGCTGTCGGTGGGCTGGTACTCGATCGATACCACGGTCTCGTGGGTGCTGTCGCTCAGAAGTCATTCGCTATCTCGGGGCAGTTTGATCGCCCCGCACCCCTCTCGGGGAGGACAAACACGCCATCACAGTCGCGACGGTACCGGTAGCTCGTTGCTCTGTTTCTTTATTTTGAACGGCTTACGGAACCCATGACAAGTACAGGGAAGGGGTAATTAGTATCTACCCGCCACAAGTTGCTGGAGGTAGAAAGCGCGATACTACTGTCGTTCAGTATCAGTGGTTTCCAATATTGAGTGCTCTGACGGCCTCAGCCGGGGTGACATCCCACGCGACGAGTCGGTCTGCAGCCAGTTGCCACGCATGGTTGGCAAGGTCGGGATCGACATCTTCAGTCTCGTAGCTGAACTCCGCTAAAGCAACCGCAATCAGGAGGTCCTCCTGTTGATTGGAGAGCATCGCTGTCGTTGGCTGCGGCTTTGGATAAAAAGAGTCGGGAGTTCTACCACAATCACGGATGCTTCGTTCGGTGACGTAGCTTCCAGTCTGCCGTTGACGGTTCTATTCTGCTGGGCGGAACACTCAAACGGCTCCTTTAACATGAACTGGTATGGACCGAGCGATCCTCGTAGTCTTCGTGACGCTCCTCGTCGTTCTTGCAGGATGTGCGGGCGGCACCGAAGGTGCCGAGGATGCGATCGACGACTCGCAGTCGGTTGGGGATGCTATCGACATCGTCGAGTTGAACGTTGCAGACGTATCGCCCGATGAGGAGTACATTGTCCTCCAGAACACTGCCGATGAGCCCGCTGATTTGTCCGGGTTTGAACTCCGAGACCGAGAGGGTGGACAGGTCGATGGCGGCCTCTCGCCGTTTTCGTTTCCAAGTGAGTTTATCCTCGAGTCCGGGGAGACTGTGAAGATAACGACCGGTGAAGGCGACTCAACGGAGACCGAACTGTACTGGGGGTACAACGTGAATATCTGGCGAGGCGATGGCGACGTGGTTCGGCTCGTCGACACCAGTGGCCAGGTCGTGCTCGAGCACGCCTACGGCGATATCGATCTCGATGAGTCTGAGTCGGACGGCGATGGAGAGGACAGCACCGGTGACGAGAGCGATGACGTCAACGAGCGTCCTGTTGACGGTGAGCTCGAGATTCACCACATCGACGTTGGGCAAGGCGATTCTACCCTTATCGTCACGCCAGCCAATGAGACAATTCTGATCGATACTGGCGACTGGCGCCAAGACGGCGATGAGGTCATCGCCTACCTCGACGCCCAGGGGATCGATCGGATCGACCACCTCGTCGCGACGCATGCCGATGCCGATCACATCGGTGGCCACGCCGCTGTGATCGAGCACTTCGAGACGACTGGTGAGGGTGTTGGGGCCGCGTACGATTCGGGTGTTCCATCGGATTCAGCGACCTATGAGAACTACCTCGATACCGTCGACGACCACGACGTCAATCTTCTCCTCGTCGAAAGCGGTGATGAGCTACCGATCGAGGGAAACGTCTCTGCCCAGGTAATGAACCCGCCTGCTGAGGACGCTGGGAGCGACGTTAACGATAATAGTGTGGTGCTGGCATTCGAGTTCGGCGACTTCCAGTATCTAGCGCCTGGCGATGTCGATACTGGCGTCGAGCAGCGGCTGGTCGACGAGTGGGGAAGCGATCTCGAGAGCGACGTCTACAAAGCCGGCCATCACGGCTCATCGACCTCCTCGAGTGACGCCTTCGTAGACGCCATCGCTCCTGAGACGGCCATCATCTCGAGTGCCTACGACTCACAGTACGGACATCCGAGTGACGAGGTTCTCGAACGGTTTGCCGATCGGGAGATCGAAACGTACTGGACAGGGGTCCACGGCAATATCGTAGTGCGAACTGATGGGACGTCGATCGCTGTCGAGACGAGTGAGTCGTTCTCGACGGACCCAGCGGATATCCTCGCGGAGACACCTGATTCCGACGACGAGACGAATGCACTGGTACCCCCTCCGCTTGTCGCAGGCAGTGTGGCCAGTGGGATTGATGGAGTTGTCGCTCCTACTATGGGGTGAGAGAGAGATGGATGGGACCTACACTGGTGTTGTCGATCGAATTGAAGACGGTGAGATTGCCGTCATCTTGCTCGAGGAGAACAAGCAGGTGATCGAGCAAGTGGATATCCCTGCTGATCGACTCCCAGAGCCCGCCCGAACGGACGGTGGCGTGCTGTCGGTGACGCTCGAGGATAGTGAGGTCGTGTCGATGGAGTACCGACCGGACGCAACGCGAGAGCGCCGTGAATCTGTTCAGGAGAAGTTGGATCGGTTGTCCGAGCGGTTATCCGATCGTGAGGAATGAGGAGACTGTTCGTTGACGAACAAAGAATCGAACGTGCTCAACGCCTCTCTGTACTTGCTGTACTGTTCATTCGAGGAGGTCACAGAACGGTTTACATAACCACTCTGCGCCTACCCGACGAACGGTAAGTACAGGAGTTCTGTGTAACAGACTTCCCTAGGAGTATGATGCGTTTGCGCTGGTCATCTATCGAGAGACAACGGTGTTTGCCACCCAACCTCCGACACGACCAAATCCTAGACCAAAGAGAGAGGCAACGCACACTATCATCCCACTGGCGAAGACGAAAAATACAACTCTAGGTAGCGGCCATGTCGCTGTCGTACCTACTGTCACTACGAATATAGTCAGAGCGATGATGCTAGCAATGAAACCAGTGCGGAGTCCAGCAGCATTCGGGTCTGATGAGCGGATTGTAGCGATGGCTCCTGCGATGAACGCTCCGAATATCATGATACCACCACCAATGCTCGCCTCCGAGTTCGGCAGCCAATTGAGAATGGCGGTGATAGGTAGCGAGGCTAGCGCACCGATGAGTGCAAATCGCCATGCTGCAGGGAGAGCGTGGACGCGAAGAGATGACACTATACTCACATCTAAGGGTTGCCAATGGCATAAATTTTTGTAGAGTTGTACGATGAGGGACCCAAGGACTAATCCAGCACTGTTACACTCGCAGACTTACTTACCGAATCGGATATCCGTATCATAGCTTACTCAGAATTGAAGAAACGATCCTTCCAACGATTGTTATTTGGAGCTATCGCCGAATAATCGTCCCCACAGAGAGGCTGTCTCTGAAGCGGTATCACAGTCGGATGTCGTCTCGGCTTGTTCTTCTCGAGTCTGCTTGATCTCGCGGTCACGCTCTGCAAGTTCGGTTTTGAGATCCTCGATCGTTGCCTCGAGACGATCGATACGCTCATTTTTCTGTTCGAGCGTAGTCTCGAGTTCGTCGACACGGTCGGTCAACAGTCGGTTCTTCTCGACCAGATACGCACGGTTCCTATTCCGTCCCGATTTGTCACGGCTGGCAGTGGCCGACGGCTCGCTCGTTCTAGGAACAGATTCGGTTGATGTCTCTCGAGTGTCCGGGTCGTAGAACTCGGAGGTACTCGAAATCGCTCGTTCGATGGTCTTCTCGCCGTACGTAGAGCCGTCTGCGTAGTGGACTTCGTCCCACTTGTCTCGAAGTAGTCCCGATTGGCGGAAGAGCCGATCCATCTGCTGGTGGTCACCGCCAGTCCAGAACGCCAGCAAACAGCACAGAGCCATGTCTGCTTCTGACTGACTCTCATAACCGGCAGTCGAACCACGCCATAACCGCTCGAACTTCTCACCGTTCGATGCGTTCTGCGCTCGCTCGAGCAGCTCCTCGTCATCGAGATCAACGTCAGTATCGGCTGCACTGCCCGTCGTTTCCGTCTCGTCGCTAGTGCGATGGTTCCCAGAGTCGTGCTCTGGATCCGGCTCAGAGTCTTGGACGTACTCACGATGGATCGCAACCAGCGCGTCCTGCCGACGTGCAACGCGAGGTGGTGTGTCCTCGAGGCGGTCGCAAGTCACGGTGAAAAACCGAGCAGTGTCATACAGTTCGATACTGCCACGGCGGTTCCGTCCATCTGGGAGTTCTCCCTTGATGAGTACATGGAACCCAGTACCCGACGGAGAGGTCTCCGTATAGGAATCAAGTCGTTCGATGATGTCCAGTGCTGTATCGTCGACGTCGCCGCTTTCGGGATCTCGACAGTCATCCAGATCCACGCCGACGATGGGATCGTCGTCGGTAAAGACGAATCCGATGCCATCGGCATTTCCTGTATCAGCGTACTCGAGGGCTGTCTCGAACGACGCCCATGTTTCGGGATCCGTCGATGACGCGAACGCACCACTCCCTGGCGTCACTGGTATCTTCGTCGGCTTCCCATCCCGAAGTTCTTCTTTCCAGCACACCCACTGGTCACGATTTCGCAAGTCTGCTGGGAGTACTGTTCTATCGAATGATGGTGTAGAACTCATTGGCAATACCCCCGAGGGGCACTTACTGAGTCCCTCGAACAAACTATATCAGAATATAGATAGAAATGTCGATTCTGTGTATGGTGTCTAAGCTCCCTGTCCCCGCATCGTTCTGCGGATGGAACCCAGTGTATACTAGTTGGTTTTGGGTGGTACTTTTGCGTGGACAGCGTTTCTGTCATGCGATTCTGCGTGGACAGGAGTGTCCATGCAGTTTTCGTGGGTAGCCGATCTGCGTGGACAGGTTCTGAGAGTGCTCCATATTGGCGGTATAAGAAGCTATCTCGGCTAATATCGCAAATCGAATGCCATCGGTCAATGAACTCTCCTGAGACGTGATTACAGTACTTCATATTTCTGATATTAGTCATTGGTCAAGGAGGGAGTACCCCTCTTGCGTCAGAGTCAGGCCGGTGTAGAACTGGACACGATCCCCGTCCACTCTGGAGCGATCAACGTCGAAGTCAACGACATCCTGTAACTTCCGAGTGAACCAGCCCTTGGTCGTCCCATCGATATTTTGCTGCTCAGTCCAGATATCGTACGCCTGAAACAGATCATCCTGTGATACTCTAGCACCCTCGATCTGCCTGAGATACGTTGCTGCAAACGCTTCCACACCGTCTCCGGTTGGATCGATCTCGCTCAACTCGTCCATCGTTGACGAATCAGAACCCGGTAACGCCGGCGGCGCGTTCTGATCATTGTCAGATATCGAGTTGTCAAATTGGGCAGACTCACCAGTCGGTCCAGTAGGCCACAACTCCTCACGACCTGGGTTTGTGGGGAGCCGATATGTCTCACCAGACTGGAAAACCAGTGGGTCGCCACCGGGTGGTAGAATCAACACGACATAACTGTCCCGTGAGTAGTCTGCATCTGGCAGGTCGACAGCAGGAATGAACGGTCGTTTAATCAGTGTCCAGTCCTGTTCAAACTCATCTTTCGAGTCGTATACATGGGTCTCTCCAGCCTGATAGACGGAATATTGGCCAGTTTCACGGTCATGGCTGTAATAGGCTGGAACGCTGTCTTTCGAGAGTACTCCGCCATCAGGGACACGAGCGAACTCCGTGTTCCCATCGGAAAGGACGCGCTCGCCGTTGTCGCGTATCCAGACGGTCTGATTTGTCTCGAATGTCCGTGGTCGAATCGCAGTGACACCGCCGTGAGCTGTCGCACCACCGCCGAAGGTCACAACCTCGTCGCAGTTATAGAACTGTTCAGTACCGTCCGTTCGCTCTCGGAACGGCGGCGAGAGGATATTCTCGACTCGTGACGCAACCTGTGTCTCAGATTCTCCAGGTCGAACAACGAAGATCGGAATGCGGTCTTCCTCGTGAGCGCGTTTGAGATTCTGCAGAACCTTCGCCGGTCGGTCGGGCGTTGTTGTCTCAGCCTCGATGTTAAACACCACATCGTGATCTGGGTGCGTGGCAACTGCATCAGGTTGCTCGCTCCCATCTTGCTCGAGGATCTCGACACTGAACCCGCGTTCAGTGAGCGCTACCTCAGTATCCAGAAGCACTTCATCGTGGCTAGTTCCACCAGCCGAGCCGCCAGTGCCCGTCTTGGGCCGGACCAACTCTTCACCCTCGTCGGTGAGCCGAGCGACGATCTCATCGTTCTGCAGATCGACCTCGATCAACTGCGAGGCATCACGCACGTCCGGCAGGTCTTCGTATGCATAGTCAATCTCGGGCTCAGTCTTCTCGAGGCGAGCCACGAGTTCCTCGTCAACAGCCGTGACCTCGACCCAGCCATTTGCCTCTTGCACACCCTCTCGAATTTGGACTGTGCGGAGAGCTTCTGCCATGGTCTCGTCCAGTATCTTCGTCGGATTGGCAGCCTCATTGGCGTCGCTGTAGATGAGGTTCTGGAGTATTTCCGCGTCCGTTAGCGGGTCAGTTCCGTAGCGCTCGAGGCTCTGTTCGATGATATCATCGACGTCGTCTGTCCCACGGAGAGGCGGATATGGCGGAAACGTCCGGATTAAGACCGGTTCGGAGTATCGCCCTCCAGAGAGAGGAATCCGCGTCCACACTTTGAACTGGTCGGTCGTGATGAGGTCTTCTGCGGTGTAGTCACGGAACCGTTTCATCAATAATTCCGCGTCATCACTGTCGTTGACCGAGAACGTGAGGAGGTTGTCACAGTTGTTCTGCATCGCTTTCAGTGTGTCCTCGTCAAACTGCGACGGATACTGCGAGGCAAGGGTCACGGAGAGCCGCATCGACCGGGCTCGAGCCAGCATTGACTCGATGTCGAGATTGTCACTGGCGATATCATCGAACTCGTCACAGAGGACGAAGTAGGGATCTGGCGTCGTATCCAACTCATACGATCGCCGCTGAATCGCACTCCAGAGATTCCGCATCACGCCGAGCGTGACCATCTTCTTGATATCCGTATTCTCGACGGGCGTTCGGACGATAACGATCCGGTCGTTGTCGATGATGTCTCGGAAATCGATCGTGCTCTCACGATGGGCAATGATCCGACGAATCACCGAATTCTCGACCCACGATTTGATCCGTTTCAGCAGTGGTCGAATCGTCTCCTCTTCCATCTTCGCAATCTCGAGGCAGAACTCCCTGATGTAGGGGTCCTCAACATCGAGCGCGAAGTCTTCGCGTCGCTCGGCGTTGAGCAACGTGAAGTACATATCGATGATCGAGAACGGCTTCTCCGATTTCATCATCGCTCGAGCCATTGACTCGGTGATCGCCTCCATGTTGATGCCCCAATAGTCGGAGGTGTCGAAGACAGCTTTCAGATTCTCGACCCGGCTTTCAATCTCGTTCTCGAGTTCCTCGCGCGTCTCACACTCGGGGACCTCGAGGAAATTGAGCCCGATCGTCTTCTCGTGGGTGGTCGAGCCGGGCTCGATCCAAACCACGTCCTTGAGACGATGTTTGGGGAGCATCCGGAGGAGCTCTCGAGAGTCACGGCCCTTCGGGTCGAAATACGTGAAGCCATAGCCGGAGTAGGCCCACTGGACCATCATATTCAGGAGTTCGGTCGTCTTTCCGTAGCCGGTCGTTCCAGCGATCCAGGTGTGCCGAAAGAGCGATTCGAAACGGAGCGGCGCCTCACGAAAGCCAGTCTGCGGATCCTCTGAATAGCCGATCCAGAGTGGAGCTGGTGCATTGTACATCCCCGCTTCGAACATTTCTCGAACGAAGGGGCCTGCAACTGTCCCCTCGTCGACTGTCTCCGTGATAACCTTCTTCCCACCAATACGAATCGTGTTCTGTTCTACGATATCGTATTGTTCACCGTGTTGTTGGTGGGTGGACGATTCAGCGGTCGTGTTTTCTTCCGGCTGTTCATCGCCTCCAGCAGTTTGCTCATCTTGTTGGTCGTCACTGGAAGCCTCGTCGCCGGATCCAAAGAAGCGATCAAGCACCATCAAATCCCTCCTGTTCTCGAGTTGGTTCTTCAAAACGGACTGGTGTCTCGTTCGGAACGCCAGGGGTCTGCTCATCTACCGATGATTCATCAGCTGCGTATCGACTCCCATCTGCTGGCAGCCGGTCACCACGCTGTGTGTACCGCCAGTCGATCTTTGGCGTCTCAATCTCCGCATTGGGGATGTGTGCGACGCCGGCGAGTTCGTCGACAGTCATAATCATGTGCCGGTCGATCCACTCACGGTCACACATCCGCTCGACGAACTGTCGAAGTCGCGTTGCGCGTTTTCGCTCTCGGCGATGCCAGACTGGATTGTCGTTCAGGCCCTGTTCAGTGATCGCGTTGTAGTACTTCCTGAACATCCCTGCGACGCCACGAGCGCGGGCCTCGGCTTCGGCCTGTTCGCTCGAGGCAGCGAGGACGCGAATGTTCACGTGGAACGCCTGTTGGCCGCGTTGCTGTTCGATGGTTTTCGCGGCCTGTTTGTCCTTCTCAGTCGGCGGTCGCGTACGAGGGTTAAGCCAGCCGACGGACGTCCCTTGTCGGAGTGCATGAGCGAGTTCGTCGACGCTATTGTGCTTGAACCGGTCGCCGTCGGTCCACGACTGTTTCGCCGGCCGGAAAACAACCTGCGTAACGACTGTACTCTCATCGAGCGACAGCATTTCACTCGTGATTTCGCCGTAGGGATCCGTCTCGAAGCCCTCGCTGTTGTGATGGCGGATCGGATAGTAGGGAATCTTCTCTATCTCGAGCCACGCGCCGGCGACGTACTCGTCAGCGTCGATAATGGGGAACGCATAGCCTTCCTCGACCGGGAAGACCTCGCTGTTGGCGTAGTTGTTCCCGACACGCCGGCGGAACTTGTCCGCAGCTGCCTCGGTGGCAGCGTGCATGTAGAACTTGATCTTCCCTTCGTCGAACCAGACCTCAAAGGAGTGGTGGTCGCTCGTATTCTTCCCGCGGAAGTTCGTCGTCACATCGTGGACTGACTGGAGGACTCCAGCCCCGTCCGCGATACCGTTGTTCTCTTTGTAGGGACGGATCCGAAGCAGCGTGCCTGGCGTATCCGCTTGCCGTTGGACAAACGAATCGTGCTCTCCGAAGTTGAGTTGCGTCGCCTCGTACTGTGGCGACGAACTCAGGATTGCCTTGATTTGGTTGAACCTAGTCATGGTTTTGGATGTCAGACTCCGTTTCAGCTGTGTCCTGTGCAGTAGCTGATTCCCCACCATCAGGCCGGACAGACGATTTCTCACTGTCTGTCTCGAGGGCATGTTCAACGATCACATCGAGAACATCCGATTTCGTGAGATCTGCCTCGAGAAGCCGACTGGCCGCGTCTGCGCTGAGATCGAGACGCGTTGCAAGCGCGTTGCGCTGGGCCTCGTTCTCGACGAACTCTTCGAAGGCGAGCAACTCTGCTGGCTCGTCACGAATCGCCTGCTTGATGAAGGCCTGATCCTCGGGCTCGTAGTCGATAACCCGTTTCTCGAAGTCGTCAGCGACGATATGCAGCGGGTACGTTCCGTGTTCCTCGACGCGAACGAGTGCCTGACTGTAGCCAAGGTCTTCGTTGCCGGCGTCGGCACCTCTGATGTACCGGCGCTGCTCTTCGGTTAGCCCGATCTTGTCGGCCGTCCGCTCATCCAGCTCGGGGAGTTTGTGGAGAACCTTGATCGGACACATGCCGATAATCTTCTCTGCCTGCTCAGTTTCGTAGAATTCCTGGGCCGTCTGCGAGAGTAACACCATCCGAAGCCCTGCGTGGCGTTGGTGCCGGAACGCCGTCTCGAGGAAGTCGAGGTTAGCTTGGTCCTCGAAGAGGTAGTGGGCTTCATCGATCGCGAGCTCGACGTTCCGGTGGGTGTTTTTCGCCTGCTGGTAGATCGTCGAGAGTAGCAGCTGCATCAGGAACGTCTGGCGATCGATTCCCGATGCACTGCCTTCGATCTGCCCGAGGTCGATATAGACGACCTTGTTATCGCCCTCGAGGATATCGATCTCAGAGTGATGAGAGAGGTTCTCGTAGGCCCCTCCCTCGCGGAATGGCTGGAACGCAATCGCAAGTTCGTCTGCATACTGTGCGGCACGCTCGCGCGCCGAATCTGACTCCGCGATATTGTGCTCGTCCGGATTTTCGGCGGTATCACAGAGAATTCGGTGAACGTCCTGCATCGTCGGTGAGTTTTCCGACGTATGCGTCGAGACGTCATCCTCGACGACGCCTGCTTGCCGGTAGGCTTCGTCGATGACATACGAGAGGACACCCGTCTCGGTTCCGAGTTCGATATCGCGAGCGTTGAGAAAGTTCTCGAGGATGGCGTAGACTTCGTCTTTTTTCGCCGACAGGGGAGAGATTCCCTCTCCAGAATCGAGGATATGCTGGGGAGTCTCGCGGATCTCGAGTGGGTTCAGCTTTGTGTCACCACCAACGGTGATCGTCTTCGCGTTCAGCGCGTCTGCGATTCCACGGAAGCCACCAACTGGGTCGACGAGAACGAGCATCGTGTCGTTGCGGCGTTTCATCATCCGAAGGTGGCGCATGATATCGCCAAACGTTTTCCCAGCACCAGGCATCCCGACGACGAGTTCGCTATGTCCTGTCTCGAGCGCCCATGGGTTGATCCGGATCGGAGAGCCGTTGTGGCCATGATAGCCGTATTCGATACCCTCGTCCATCATCAGGTAGTTCGACGAGAACGGAAACATCGCGCCGACGGCTTGGTTCGTCAGCGTCGACATACGATCACGGCCGAGTTCGTTCGCGCCAAGTGGCGACACGGTTGCGAGGCCACGTTCCTGCCAACGACTCGCGACCTTGAGCGTACAGTTCGCCGGCGCATCCTTGATGATCGACCGCAGGCGCGTCGTGTGATTGTCGAGTTCCTGTTCACTGTCAGCAGCAAGGCGAATGAACACACCACCGCGGTAGAACGACGCTTTGTTCGCGCGAACGAGCGATCGCATGTACTTCGCCTGATCGATGTCCTCCTGGAGATCCTCGGATTTGAGGCTGTTCGAGTCGTGTTGATTGATCTTCAAATCCGAGATCCAGTCCGCCATCATGTCCTGTGCAGATTGACTATCGAACGGATCGAGGTGGATGCTGATCTCGGTCTGCAACTCCGTGTCGAGCAACAATCGCTCGAGGAGGCCATCTGGCGGTTCCTCGGGGAACTGTTCGATCCAGAACGTGCGGACGTACGTCTCATCATTGATTACAGCGTAGGTCGTTTCCCAGTCGACCGTCGACGGCGCAATTACCGACTGATGCATCGTCGACGTATCTGGTAGGTGGTCATCAGTTCCATCTGATAAGTCGTTGATGGTGTCTTCACTACGATCGCTCAAGGGCGTATCTGACGGGCTGTCGTGCTCGGCAATCGCATCGAGGACGTCATCGGGATCAGGCGTCGCTGGAACGCCGTCGCTCATTCCATGCGAGACGACCGGGAACGTGCCGAGCGCGCTCGTGATATCGGCGTATTCTTCCGGGAGACACGTCCAGTACTCCTTCGTGATCCGAGCAAGATCGTAGGCATCAACAGGGCTAACCGAACACCGATAGAGCGACGACCCACCACGGCGGAGTTGTGTGAGTCGTGACTCGAGGTGTTCTTCTTTGAATTGCTCTCGTTCGGCGTCGGTCAGGTCGTCGGTTTGGAACCGACCGAAGAACCGTCCAATAGCGGGAAGATCAGCAAGATAGGCGAGGACACTGTCATCAGTTGCGTCGAAATGCTCAACATCTCCGTCGTTCACCGCGGTGATGAGGTAGTACTCGCGGATCGTGGTCGTCTCGGAGTCGATTTCTCCGTTGTCAGTCGTATTCGCCGCAACGTACTCCTCGAGCAGTCGTTTCAATACGGGGCGTGAGCGAACGTCGGCATCAGCGAGCCGATCCTGGTGTGCACGGACGATCTCGTCTTCATCGACCTCGCGGCTGGTAACGTAGATCTTCACTGGAAAGTCGACAGTCGAGTTGACAAACTCGGACAACGACTGAACGGCCTTCGCCCATGCATCGTCGTCCTCGAGGGCCATGTTCGCGGGCTCGACTTTCATGGCCCCGACGAGTGCGCCATCCGTTCGTTCGATGGCATGCGGATACACTCGTTGGAGGCGTGTCAAATACCGGACCTCGCTATTGTCTTCGTCACCGTGCGTGTACTCCTTGTTCTTGATCGCCCAGCTCAGACGGGCAGCGAGCCACTCGGTGAGCCACAGATATCGGGGCTTGACTTTGTGGAGCAAGAACAGCAGCGTCGTAAGCATGAGTCCGAATCCCAGGACTGGAATCGTCAGTGCCGCCGGGACGAACGTCGCTGCAACAACCGTGACGAACGCCACTGCGAGAAATAGCATGAGTTCGCCGATCGTGTAGCCCCGGAAGAAGGCCGTTGTGCCACCCAGCGACTGATGGATCTTTCGCGCGTTGTACTCGCTATCGGCTGTGTTCGTACTCATTGAGATCACCACCTCGAGACCTTCTCTTTCGTATTTTTGAGTCCACGCTTCGCTCGAGTCGATGCCTTCTGTGTGGCCTTCCGAGCGTCATCGGCGGCCTTATCTCGAATTCGACCTGTCTCGGACTTTCGCAGGTTGTTGTAGCGGCCGGCGTGATCCTTCGTCGAGCGGGCCGAAGAGCCGAGTTTGTACGCTTTCGAATTACCGCTCCCGAGTGTGGTCTGGCCACTCTTCGTTACGGCACCAATCTGGTTGTCCGCATATCCACGGTGGACGTTTCGGGCACCACGAACTGCTTTTCCAGAGGTGCGCTTTGCCTTTGCAGCGCCAGCTTTGGCCGCTGCGGGATTCGTCGTAGATGCTCCTTTCTGAGCGATCGTCCGTATTGCAGGACTACTCCAGTAGACCGTCATGACCATCGCAATAATCGCAGCAGGAATCAGCGTCAATCCGATAAACAACGAGAATAGCTCGTTCTGGCCGAGCGTCTCAATACCACCAACTTCCCAACCAATTCGGAAGAGTAGAGATGCCGGAATTCCGGCAAGTACTAATCCAGGATAGATCCCGGCAACTCGACGGGCCATATTTGCTGCTGGAGTGAATGGCCAGACATCAAGTGCCCAGATTACACCTAAAAACGGCATAGTTACTGTCAACACAAATACTCCAACCCAACGGAGAGCAACAATGAATCCAGCAACAACCAAAAACAGGTTCGAGATAGCAACCATCGCAAGAATCGTAAATGTGCCTCCAAGAGTTGACTGAATAAGTCCTCCAAGTCCTGCTGACATTTCTTCAATTGGTGCAACCGTCATTCCGACTGCATCAATAAACTGCAAGGGAATCGAGACTAGTGGGAACCAAACGAATGTCCCCATAAACACAAGACCTAGCCGCCTCAGAAGGCGCTTTCGTCTATAGTCACTTATCGAACCAGAACGAACGCCGACAAATGCGGCAGCAATGACAATCATCATAATCGCCAATGGCATAATATACGCTAAGTAAACATCTTGATACAAACTTGCCCAAGGCTCATAACTTGGCGTTCCGACGACAATATAACTCGAATCCGACACGGGTGCTGGAACACCCACAATCGGTCTCAACAATGCCTCATAGATTTCGTTTATCAGACCAAGAAGTGCATTGGTGATTCTCTCCAGAACACTTTCAATCGCATTCTCGACTTCTTCTTGCAGCCATGCCATCTAATTCTCACCTCCGTCAGATAGCGATTTGCCTTGGCCCTCCTCGACAATTGAGAGGTTACACGACTGGTCCCCTCCATACTTGATTTGCTGTGTATACGATGAATTCTGCCCTACTTGAACGACAGCTGTCACTGTCATCGGTTCTGTTCCTAATTCGCTACAATCAAGCGACCCACCTGCACCACTCGTTTGGTAAATCTGACTAAACGAATAGACAGTAGTTTTACCAGGTGGCAGGCGTGTCTCATGGTAGTACGATACTGTATCATCCAGTCCAAGCTTAGCAGCTGGAGCACCTTTCCACCGAAGTTCAGTAAGTAACGAAGGGATCGTACCCTTGTTCTCAATAACGACTGCTGCGTACTCATCCCAGACAGGCGAGTTCTTATCCCACTCCATGTCGGGGTTCTCCGCTGCCCACAGCACATCCGTAATCGTACACTCTGCCTCGAGCGTGATTGTCGTCGTATCGACCTGCTCGTCCCCATCGAAGGCAATCAGTTCATAGTCTCCAGTAGGAGTACTGTCCTCATAGCGACCGAGAACTTCGAATGACGTCGTGGTCTCACCATTCGCGAGACGCTGTTGGTCGAATAACTCACCGTTCGGATCGATGAGATTGATAAACTCCACCGACACATCATCAGCAACTTCGATCTCGAGGTTTGCGTCACTCATCTCGACAGAGGTGAAGACGTCACTCCCTTCGGCGCTAATTCCGTTGTCATCCGTGCTGTTGTTCGGTGGGTCTGCGGACGGTTCCGAGGTACAGCCAGCAAGCGCAGCTGTACTCGCACCGAGGCTGGCAAGGACTGTTCGGCGAGCGATACGACTCTCGTCCGTGTGAGTGCGTTCTGTCATTGTTGATGTGTAAGTCCAAGGAATGTGCCACCTGACAGGTAGTCGAACCCGTAGACGGCCAAGGAAACTGGGAGAAACCAAAGCAGTGTCACGAGAACCAACTGGACAATCTTCTGGAACTCAGGATACTTCGGAGGAATCTTCGCACGGTCCTCTGCTCCAGAGTATAGTTGGTCTGTACGCCACCACTCCGCTGGGATGTACTGGCCATCAACGAGCAAAGATGGCCTCTCCTCGAGTTCAAGAACGGCCATTCCACTGGCGTTCACAGCAGCCGATTGATTGGCGACTTCGACGTGACCACTCGTAACCGGCTCATCGGTCGCTGTCTCCGTGACTCGTGCCTGCACAAGGACTCCTGACGAGTTCGCTTCGAGAACCGTCAGATTCAGCTTTGTTTCGCGAACGGTTCCGTCGTCATCGATCGAGACTGTCTGCGACTGGCCACGTACGATACCATGGACGGTTACCTCGTCAAAGGTCGCCGCTGGCAGTCCCTCTGACTGGACGGCAATCGACGTTGCGTCCACGTAGCGATCGACAGTTGGAATGTCGATCGCTTCTGGGAGGGTTGGACCATTTCGTGTACTGCCCCACGCCTCTTCGATAACTAACGACGGCCCGTCATCATCCGTTCCCCTGCTTGGTATATCCGGCCGTTCCTGCGTAGGGACGGCGTGGATCTGTGTGGGACGAACAGACGAGTTCGTACGAGTGGTCTCTGTTTTCGTTCGCGTGACCATCGTGTGCCAGCCGTCTACGGCCGCAGCGTAGAACCGCCAGTTTCCGCGAAGACGTGCGTCAGTAGCCACATCGATTGCTGACCACGTGGAGCCAGGATGGACGACGACACCAGTCCGGTTCTCATCGCTTTCGAACGTAACGCGTTTCCCGCCACTAGCATCGATCCGCGTCACGACGGTGTGCTGGGAATCGCTCACTGTTACCCGGTCAGTCGGGTACTCAATTTCAGTCTCCCACGAACCCTCACAGGAATCTGCGGTACTGTTGTACTCCTCGCACGTTCGTCGTTCATGACGAAGACGAACGGAGATCTCTGTATCTACAGTGAGATTCTGCGTTCCAGACAGTCCACTGTACTCGAGAGTGGGGCGCTGGCTGCTGTTGGAGTCGAGTACCTGCCCGTCTGCCTGGAGTTCGACACTGTCGACAGCCGTCTCAGCGATCGACCACTGTTCTCGAACGGATCCACTCGTATTATCGTCTGGAATACGGACCCGGTAATCGGTTATCGAGAGCACCTCGCCGTCTGGTGCAATATACTGAGTCGAGTTATTCCCCGAGTGTAACACCGTCGACGGCTGCACCGCAAAGATGCTCGTGTACGCATCACTGATGTAGAGCCCATCCTCGAGTTGTGCTCCTTCTGGATGAACCGAGGTCTCTTCATCGCCAGGAGTGAAATCCTGGATATCACCCCTGTTCCAGATATCGACGTCTTCGATCGGGTCGTCGAACGAGACATCTGTTGAGTCCGCAAGCCGAGTCGAAAACTCTCCAGCAGAGGAGACGTTCTCCTCAAACTCGTCACTCGAGCGATTTCCCTGATCGACGTCTTCCGACCACAGCAGTGGGAACCGCGTCTCGTTCACCCCGTACACTGGTCCATCGTCGGGAATCACCGGGCTCGAATGTGGCTCGGCTGCAGCGACACCGACAGTCAAGCCAACAACACTCCCACTCACGGTAAGGAGTGCAAGGGCGACAGTGATCGCACGTGGCGGGGTCATTGAATTCCGGTCAAATCCTGGTCTAATGGGTCAGAAAGGTTTGACACAGTCTGAGAAGCCGAATCCCATCTGCCTGCCAACCTTATCGATGAGCTCTGGTGAGATGAGGGCGAGGACAATGATACCGAACCCAATGCCCGACATCACGAGCTTTTCTTTCGCCTGATTCTTCTTCTCAGGATTGCCGCCTGCACGCATGTATGAGAGGCCGGCTCGGCCGACATAGAAGCCAGTTGCCGGGAGGCCAAGGCCTGCGACAGCGCCAAAGACGATACCGATCCCAGTCTCAATACCGGTCCCACAGTAGACATCACCGACGTTCGACTGTGCAGCGACTGAACTGGTGCTGACAAGCACGAACGCCATCCACACGACAAGCGACGACACTGTTGGGGACACTCGATCGACGAAGCACCGAGTGCGGTCCAATAGACTGGTTGACTCAACACGGTTAATGGACAATTCGGACGGCTTGGACGACGTATCGTTACTCATGTTTGGCGGGGTTTGAGTTGGAGGGTTCAAGCAGTGCCTGGAGGTCTTCGAGATCAGACGTCCGTTCGGTGAGGTCGTCGAGATCGTACTCGTCGTGACGAAGCGCTTCGTTGACGAGCATGACGAGTTCAGGACGGTCAATATCTCGGTAGGCCATCTGCTCGGCCAGTGCTTCACGAAAGAGCCCAGATGCGTTGATGCTGGTTGCCCAACTGAGAAACAACGCATCAGCAGGCATAACCGAAACAGTCGTAGTGACGGTGTTCTGCGCCATTTTTCTCTTCTATATTGGTTAGCAGTAAATACTGTATAGCAGAATTATATAAAGATTTCGCTGTTGGTGATTGCTAATACAAATAGTTCGAGCTAAAGATGAGAGAGTTACTTCACAAATTGATGCAGTTGGGCAGTGTGGGGTAACTATGAGTAATGGTCCAGCAAAACCACCAACTCTGGACCTGCCGACATCTGTTCTGGGTTCACTCGAAAGTCAATCTCTGGACCGACTCGGGGTAGTTGCGGAGTATGCTACGAGCTTGTAGCGTGGAAACGAGCGAAGCGTGATCACGAACTCAAGCAAAAGCACGCCAAGGAAGCGACTGGCAAAGAGGAACTCGAGGCACGTCGAGAGTGGGAACAACAATACGTTGATGATTTCCTTTCGGACTCATAGTTCACCGACGACTACAGCTTCAAACAGATCTCGTGCATTCGGGCTCGAAAGTCTACTTTAGCAGTAGTTGGTAGTACGGTTTCTTTATTCAGTGTGAGGTGTGAAACTCGCGTTCAGTACAGGAAACATACGTACCAGCTACTGCCCGGCTCCAACCCTACGCCTCAACAAAATCAAAAGTGCTCCGACCGCGATCGTACTCCCAAGTAGTTGACCGACTAAGCCGATGATTGTATCATGCCCACTTGTAGCGTTGGTTATCTCTGCGAGAACGAGGACACAGAGACCAAGCAGAAATACGATAACCAGTAGTAGTTCAGTAATAGAGGGATCAACTATGTCGGAGGACATGAACTGACATTTCAGAGGAGCCGAAAAAATCCTACCGGTCTCTGATCCTCGTCGTTCAATATGCACACGTAGTTACCGAACTGCCCGATTCATTACCAATCACACCCGTTGTGAGTGAGTCCACCGCTGAAACTCCAGAACCAGCGTTAGATGTCCAAACACTCTTTCTGAAAGGAAGGTTTTCTCCACATACCTGCAGCTAATGGTAGCAGCGACGTCGTCGGACCAAGACGACGACCAGATCCGTGCGTTGTACTCGTTAGAGAGATGCTCCCTCTCGGGATGGGTTCAACCGCTTTCTCACACCTCTGCCGTGTCGGTTCGAGTCACAACGGGTGTGACGCCACCAGTGACCTGTCCATCTACATCAAGCAACTCGAGATGGTGGTAGCGGGTATCAAGCAGTCTCTCAGCGGTCTCGATATCCATCGTAATGATCTCTTTTGGTGTCTGTTTCGCAGAGACACGGCGCTCGGTGACATCAATGTCCGAGCTCCCGATCGCGATCATCTCTCCCCACACGCGTTTGAGTGTCTGTGCATGGGGACACTTTCCGAGAATTGCAGTGAGCGCATTTCGGACATCGTCTCGCGTCCAAAAGATGCCGCTCCCGTTCGTGCGCTTGGTTGCGAACTCGTTCCAGCGTTTCATGACGAGGAGTGCGCGGAACCGGTTCTTTCGCGGCGTTCCTTGGTCGACGAGGTGCTTCTTGACACGGTGCTGGCGGCAGTTCGCACGGAAGTCCAACGGACTGCTCGAGGGTTCGATGCCGTTGGGTAGTTCCTCCGGGTCCTCGCGGTCGAAGGCAGTCTCGCCGGTCTCGGCAATTGACTCGTTGATCTCGTGGAGTTGGCTGGCGATCTCCTTGCGGTTGCGCTCGGCACGGCTCTGTTCCTGCTGGAGGTCGTCGATACGCTCCTCAAGATAGTTGATCGTCTGTGACTGCTCTTGGATGATAGCCCACATCTCTGCGCGACTAGGGAGCTCATCATTACCGTCGTCGGCCGTCGGATCAGTGCTGGTGTGCGTATCGATAGTGTCAAATCCGAGAGCGGCGGCAACGTCGTGATTAGTAGGCGTTTCGGCGTCAACTGCGTCCGAATCTTTTCCAATTGTCATGGAGGGTCGTGTGCTGCTGATTGTCGGTCGAGGTGCAATGCTGCTGGGGAGAGAGACGACTCTCGAAGGAGACGAGACGCCGTGCTGGACAGAGCCACAGCTCCTCGAGAGGCAAACTTTTATATCGATCCGGGTCGCAGGATTGAGTAGCCAACTCTGGGGGCGAATTGACGCCCCCTTCTCCTGCGACCCACATCGATGAGCGGTGGGTACGTTCTCCTATCTTCTTGCCTCACTGATAGTCATGGATATCACTTAAAACTAGGAGTCCTCACTGGCGGCTTTTCCTCAGTATCGAACTGCAGTAATCGCAAGCAGGAACACGCATCAACCGTGATTAAATCAGTGCTAGATCGTCGTCAGCACGCATTGAGTGCCCATGACTATGACTGTCTCTGAGAACAATGGACGAGTGCCACTGAGACTGTCCGAGGCGTCTGGGTCCGTCTTCAGGACGATACTGCTATGTGGCCCGCGTAGTCAGTTTATTGTATACAGAAGATGTCGGCATCTGAACAGGGAGTGGGTCGTGAGGCCAGATATACGCTGCTCACGGTATTTCTCGTCGGACTTCGACGGCGGGATCCAGGCGCGGTTGTCAATGCGGTCGTTGCGGCGATCGGCACATATCTTCCCATGTTCGTCACGCGTGCGTATGGTGTTGAACTCCGGCCGTGGCAGCGAGCCTATGTGAACACTGCGATGGTTACTCATGCTGTCGGCATGCTTGGTCCCTATGACGATGTCTGGTGGTGGGATCACCTTACACACGTGCATTCCTCGTCGATTCTAGCCGGGATTGTCTACGTGGCCAGTCGGCGGAAGGGACGCAACCCTGTCCCACGGGTCGTTGCCGCCGTCGTCAGTCTCGGTCTTGCTTGGGAATTTGTCGAGTACGCTATTCACGCAACAGCAAAACGTCTTGAACTCGAGCCGATACTTGTCACGTACGGCCCGAAGGACACATTCCTCGACATTGTCTTCGATCTGATCGGTGCGTTACTCGTACTCGCGTTTGGTGACCGTGTTCTTGGCGAGCATGCGGCCAACGAGTAGCTGGTCTAGTGCGGCTTCAGTCATAAATTTCTAGATCATCGTTATGGAGGAATTATCGGCCGAATCTAGCAGTTCAGCGTTGAAGATGCACTCAGTCTTCTTATTTCACTTCTCCTCATCCGTGGATTCTATTACCTGTTCACTCAGTTACCACACCGGGGTTCACTCCGTTCGTCCATGACTCAGCACAGCTCACGAAGCGACGTTCGGGAAGTACCGACTGTTCTCTTTGCGGCGACGTATCGCCGTGACAGTGCACATGAAGATGCTCTCCCTATCCTTAGAAGAGTCGACACCGCTGACCTTCAGAAGTAGTGTTTCTCGATTATCTAACTCACGCCTCTGACGCGGCATACCTCGTCTCTGAAATTGGTAGAAATCAGAAGCATGAAATGAGTTTGAGAGCCACTCACTACACACTGGTACCTACAATAATATGGAAAGTGTATTGACGATGATCGATATCTCTCACAGCCTAGAATTTCTACTCCAAAGCACTGGTGAGATTCCCTTCAGCGATCGGCCGTGGCTACTCGTCATCGCTATCCTCGTCGTCTCGTACTTTCTCTCACAGTTTATCAAGTGGGGCGGGAATAAACTCCTAGACCAGTCCAACCGCTGGGCTGACAACTCGATCAACCGTGCCTTTTTTGAGGAGATTTACATCCCATTGTACGTCTCGGTGGCTCTCGGTGGGATTTACCTCAGTCTAAGCGTTCTCGAAGTCGTCGAATCGAGTTACTTCCTCGTCGGCACTATCCTATCGATACTCGTCGTGCTGTGGATGCGAGCAGCAAAACGCTTCGGAGGAGAGTGGATTGAGGCCGTGAATGCTACTGAGAGTGACTATGAATTTTCACCAATCTTCAAGAACTTCTGGACAATTTTCATCTTACTCGGGACTGGGATCAGTCTTCTCATCATTTGGGAGATTGACATCACCCCGTTTCTCGCTTCGGCAGGGATCATCGGGATTATTCTTGGGTTGGCTGCACAGGAAGCTATCGGTAATTTGATCGGCGGCGTTTCGCTATATTTCGACGATACGTACAAAACGGGAGACGTAATCATCTTGGAGGACGGCCAGCGAGGGACAGTCACTGACATCGGTATTCGGAGTACGACGGCTCTCACACGTGACAATATTCTAGTGACAATCCCGAATTCGGTGTTGAACTCCGCGTCGGTCGTCAACGAGTCAGCCCCACAACGGCGAAAGCGGATCCGTGTTCAAATCACAGTCGCAT
Organism: Natronorubrum aibiense; assembly: GCF_009392895.1. Lineage (GTDB taxonomy): Archaea > Halobacteriota > Halobacteria > Halobacteriales > Natrialbaceae > Natronorubrum > Natronorubrum aibiense. The sequence goes on from NZ_CP045489.1 coordinate 353,548, forward strand.
ACGGAACGGACTACCGAGATGTCGAAGAAATTCTCCTGGGAGTTTGCGATGAAATTTCACTCATCCTCGACTCACCCTCACCACGGGTGATGTTTCGCGAATTTGGTGACTCTGCGCTCGTCTTCGAGCTCTGGGCCTTCGTTGCCCATCCATTTAGCGAACCGCGAGCAATTGACCGAATTAATCGACTGGTCTACGACGAGTTCGATGAAGCAGACATCGTCATCCCCTTCCCACAACGTGAAATTAGTTTCCTCGAGACTACAGACGAAGCATCAAGTGAACATCTTGAGCAATCAGAAAACGAAAAGGAATACCAGTATCCGATGGAGCGGACTAATAAGAGCGACAACTAAGCAAATTATCACGTTTGAAAGCCATTTTTGCTACTCAATTACTCTGGAATGATCACAACCGCAACCTCGAAGCATCCGGTGTTGGCAAATCGAGTGGACGGTCTCGTAACGACAGAAGGCACCTGAACCCGACGCAATCTAGCGATTCACCAGAGCCATTCCGGACGCTCTCCCCTAACGTATTCCCCCACAAACTCCCCGAATCACGCCGCTCGCCTATCCGAGAGTGCCGCCTGTCGGGATAACATTTATTCGTATTATTTTATATCTAACAAATAGGATTCGGGCCACTCGAGTACACGAGACGGCCGGAATAAGTGAGATAGACATGAGCACGGAACGGCAAACAGGACGGCCGATCGATGTGGGACAGGAACAGACAGATGACCCGCTGGCAGGGCTTTCGAGTACGAGGTCCTCCGCTGTCACAACCCCGAGACCGGGTAGGTGTGGTACTAAGCACGCGAGAACAGCGTGATTCGGAGATTCCACGCCTACCACGGGTTCGCGCCGGAGTTGGTATCGAGGACTGAAGTGGCCGATACAGTCGGACTCGAAGCGGTTGAGTCGGAACCCGTTGGGCAGGGAGAACTCGAGTGGGAGCGAGGGGCGGGCGAATGAGTGGAATCGATAACGGCTCAGGCGGTACTGATCAACTGACCACCGAGACTATCCAGCCCCTGATCAGGCTTAAGAGATATCCCCACTCGAGGCGTTTGGTTCCGAGACAACGAATTCAGCCAGTTCTTCCTTTGAATGATCTTCGACCAAATGCTCGTCGACATTCTGGTTATCATGGAGGTCTTTGTGACAAAGGGGACATTCAACTGGTGGTTGGGTGCTCATATCTCCTCTAGTGGTCTGACAAATAAAAGCCTCTGGCTGGCAGTCTCGCTTTTCACTCACTACAGACGGCTACTGACCACACCGGAGGAAACAATGAGTAGCGACTAAAGCCAAAGCGACCACGTATCCATCATCCAGACCGGTCACTTCGTCGACGACGTGCTCGGTGACTACCACGATCGCCCGCGACCGAAACACGAACCGGACTTCCCGGCGACTGAGGTGCGGGTGAAAGAGAAGGGCACCAACTGGGAACGGAATCGCTACGTCGGTCGGAGCGACCCGGCCCAAACGTCCTACTACGAGGTGTCCATCAAGGAACCTCTGAGTATCCCGGTTCGGGTGACTCAGGTCCGCGATCCGCCGCTGTTCGGCGATCGACGCTTTCCCGACCGCCACCTCGAGTTGAATCTCGGATCGGTCGAACGGATGCGGGAGCTATACGAGGCGCTCGGCGCGGTACTCGAGGAATACGACCACCACGAAACGAGTGAGAACGATGAGTAGTCCCGTCCCACAAACCGGAATCGCACGCGCCCACTGCAAGGACTGCGAATGGACCCTCGAGCGGCCACTCGACAAGAAAGGACTCTCGAAAGACAAGAACCGCTCGATCGACCTCGGAGAGCGTGAGTTCCGCGAGGAACTCACGCCCGGTTGGGCCAAACAGTTCGCGGCTGTATTGGTTACCAGTTCGCTTGAGAACTGCTCGGACACGGTTTTTTCTCCCGAGTTCGATCTTCGACGAGTGTCTTGCATGCGCGAACGAGGTCACGTCTTTCGCGCACGTCCTTGGGCGGAACGTAGCTTTCAGCGACGAGGTTTGCACGCAGAAGATGCGCAAGCATCTTCGCGTCGGCGATCACACGTGTTTTACTCGGGTTGACGAGCGTAACGTCCATGTACTCGTCAAGCGTTTCGTAGATCGGGCGGTAGTGTCCGGTTGCTTCGATGGCAACCACCGACCCGGCATACTCGCGCGCGAACTCTTCGAGTTCGGCACGCTCGGTGCCATGGGAGAGACGGAATTCATCGACAAGACTGCCGTCCTGACGCATGACTGCTACTCACAGGTAGCGGTCATGCGTATCCATTCCAATATATGGTTTGATGTCTTCGGGGTCAAGTGAACGATCCGAATAGACACCTATACGGGCTGTTTGCCCAATCCTTCGGATTCTTGCAAGGGACCAGTCAGAGCCTCGTGTTCTTGGACACATGTTGAAAGACGGTATCCTTCAACCCCAGCGCATTCGTTTACCGACTATGGGCTTAAACAGGATTCTCATAAAGTCAGGGCCATCAATCATTCCTTTCATACAGATTGACTGGTGAATTACTCTCACACAGATTGAATCACCCGATTACTCAAAAAACAAGATGAGGGTGAATACGTTGCGGGTTTAAATACTCAGGACACGTAGATGGTCTATGCTAGCATCACACAGAGTTCTAGATAGTGCCGTCTCAGTCCAGGCGGTGCCGTTGCAGTTCGGGGGTGGTTTCATTGAGCTTGCAGTCCTCTTTTTGATACTTGCACTCGTCGCAGCGGTGCTCGGTGCTCGGGGTGTCGCCGGACTTAGTATGGATATCGCAAAATGGCTCGTCATCATCTTTGTCATCCTCGCTATTGTCACGTTCATTCTGTAGACTCAGAATGATGCCTATCGAGTCTGTTCGAGGTAGCGGCCGATGATAGACCTGATGGGCCACGTCGCGTTCGGATTGCTGCTCACGCTTCCGGCGTGGCATTTCTGGAACGACAGGGCAAGTGTCGCGTTCGTCGTCCTCGCAGCGGTCGCCTCGCTCCTCCCGGATATCGATCTGTAGCTCGTGGCTCTGTTTCCCGAAACGGTCCATCACCACGGGGTGACGCATACAGTCCTGTTCGTAACAGCTTCGGCTCTAGTCGGTGGGGCGGTCGTCGCAGCGCTGTTCGCCGAGCGATTCGACGACTGGATTGGAAGCGAGGAGTCCGACCGGCACCGCTTGTTCCTGTTTGCGTTCCTGGGACTCCTGGCCGGGGGACTCAGTCACGTGTTCGCCGATATGCTCTCGGCGCCCGACATCTCGACGCCTATCGAACCGCTGTGACCCCTCGTCGACGGGTCCTGGGGTATCGACCTCGTCTGGTACAACGCCAGGTGGATCAACTTCGGATTTCTTATGCTAATGCTGGTCGTTCACGTCGCAGTCGCGGATCTGACCACACCGGAGGACCATCGCCACCGACTCTTCCTACTATAATTGCAACACGAAACGGAATTAACTGTCACATGTGGTATATATTGGGTGGCAGATATGCTCGTCGGCTATCACAATCATGAGTCTCAGGTAGCTCCGAGTATGAATCTCGACTGATCCAGAAATCCATTTTCAATACCTCACGAAGCGTCCACATTCAACGGTGTCTGAGGTTTGAGTTCTGCGTCGGATCTTAGCGTTGTGATTCGCGGAGGATCAGCGGCTCGATGGCAAGTGTCCGTTTCGCTATGGTAACGATGCGAAGGACGTAGGAGACGAACAGCATGAATGGAACGAGCGTCACCGCAAACGCACCGCCCACGATGAGGATGATGTGATCGAAACCGAGTGTGCTTCCCGGAAACATCCCCGCATCGACGATTGCGACCATGATACCCGCAACGGCCAATGCCGGGACTGCAGCATAGAGAATCATCTGAGACAAGTTGATGAGTGCCCACTGGAAGTACAGCGTCTTGATGTGCTCGCGCGCCGGACCAAAAAGAGACAGCGCCGTTTTGAGGTCGTCAAGCAAGCCGTGTTCTTCCTCATTGAGGCTCTCTTCGTATTCGTTCGCGAGACGTTCAACTTGGAAGATTTTCCAGCTATAATTGAAATTCAGTGCGGCGAATAACACATCGAACGAGCCGAACTGCGCCCCCTCAAGTTGGTCACGTACCGTGTCAGCGTTGCCAGTGACGCTTTCAGCAAATTCATCGACCTCTTCTCGGAGGTTTTTGTTATCATTCTTGCCAATAGACTCTCGAAGAGCCGTAGTCCGTTGTGCCGTGATTCCGATGATCTGCCGGAGAAATTCGGATGGATCGGCAGGACTCGGAGACCCGATTAATTCTTCAGTAAAGTCCCGAAAATCCATTGAACTGGCCATCCGCTCGCGTTGATCGCCGAGCGGGCCGTTCTCCTGAGAGAGGACGAGCTGACCAATCGTGACGACGAGTGTCGTCCCAGTCACGATGACCGAGATCATCGTCGAGAACATCGTGTCGATCATGTCGCCGGACTCGATTTGCCGTGAAAACGGTGGATCGAGGACAGCGACGGCGATCACGAATGCGACGAACACGGCACTGGTCAGGACACTGGAGACGAGAAGGCGGTTCGCGCGCAGCAGCATCCAGAGTTTTATCCGACTCTCGCCCGAGCGCTCACGCATCGTGTTGGCCGTACTGATGTCGGTCTCGTCAGTCATACTGGTTCACTCGATTGGGCAGGTCGCTTGAAAACGAGGTACTTGGTGCCGCCTCCCTCATAGTCGATCGTCTCCACAAACTCCCAGCCCTCTGCACCGAGTTGATTCAACTCTGCTTTCGGATCCTCTGCTTCTTTTTTGGTCTCATCGCGCGGCGGGCGAAGCGTCTCGTACTCCCAGTGGGTCGCTTCTGATTCGGACATCACTACTAGTAGGTACTGCAGCCCTCTATACCCCGCACCACCACCGAGATGGAGGGAATATTTTGGCCTTGTTGAAACCCTCAATCGGTGATGGGTTTAAGCGGTCGTGCTGAATAGAGTGCGCGAATGTCGCACGAAGTCTGGCCTAATTGCGAAGGCAGTAACCGGTCAGTATAGGTCAAACAGTTACCGGAGCGGTTACCGATCTCTATTGGATCTGTCAAAAGCTGCCTGCTGACTATAGAGGATGAGTTTAGCACGACGGCTTCGTTTGTTTCATCCTGAAGTCAATGAATCAGCTGTTCAGTGAGTATGCGAACTGAACTGGGCACACTTAATCACTCAGTTAATCAAAACAACAGTGAACCGTAAAAATGATGCGTATTTAAGATCATGAGAGACCATAGTTGAGGCCGAGGGATATGGAATGGTCAATTATGATAATGTCTTTGACGCATTGGCGGACAGCCACCGACGACAGTTACTAGTCAAATTACTCTCCAGGCCCCAACGCGTCTCAAAACCGTCCGGCATTTCCCGAGAGGTTGCAGAAGCAGACGAGAACCTACTTCACAGACATCTATCCAGTTCTCGAACGATTGCAGAAGCCGATGAGCACTCGGTTAGTATGCACCACATCCACCTTCCTAAATTAGCGGAGTACGGGTTCATCGAGTGGGATCGAAATGACGATCTTGTAATGCAAGGCCCCCATTTTGACGAGATACGACCTCATCTCAAACTGTTGGCCGAAAATCAGGAGAGACACCGTACAAAAAGTCCCGTTGCAACCCTTCGTAGATGAGGGTTGGACAGAAGACAATGTTCAACATTTCTCCTAGACTGAACGATCACTACCCTTCGCAAATCGACCCGAATCTCGTGCGACATTCGCACAGCGGTATAGAGTTTCGAGCTGTGGGTGAGTAGACGGTCTAGTAGTGCCTATCTCTACGCTCTCTAAACTACGTGCACTCGGTGCACGCCATTTTAACGCAGTACCGCTGTCTGTAGTAAGGTGCCGCCGCGACTCTCAACGGCAAACTCGAGACGGCTTTGCGATGCGGCCAAATGATTGTTGCACATGCCTCATGCTATGTTAGGGAGAACCCTAACACTTATCGTGTTAGGTCTCATACTAACAAACAGGGATGAGTGATGATGTCACAGTTGTTCGTGACGAGATTGAAGCCTATGCGGACGGTACTGTCGCCCGTGTCCGCGTGCTTTCGGTGCCCGAGTCCGAGAAGTTTCCAGACGGCATCAAGTACGCCTTCCACTACGGCGTCGCCGGCGCTGATGATCCAATCATCCGATTCGATAACCACCACGGAATTCACGAACTGCATCTTGGTTCGGAGGTCTACGAGACCGACTATCCGGGACTGCAGACGCTGTATCGTGCTTGGCGTTCGGCACTCCCGTTCGCCAAACGAACCGACTGGTAATACACCGATCCCACACCCATGACCCAAACACTTCACGTCCGTATCAACTCGTCGTCCGACCGTAGCGATCTCGAAGACACGCTTGCTGCTCTCGATGCTGGCGAGAGTGTCGACCCCAAGCCATCGACGCTCTCGGTGGAGGACCTCGAGACGTTCGGTCGAATCTTTCGGCCGACGAATCTCGAACTGCTCGAGGCAATCGCTGATCATGAGCCAGACAGTATTCGTGAACTCGCGCGAATCGTCGGCCGTCATCCGCCAGAAGTCACTGAGAACGTGACCGAACTTGCCGACTACGGACTCGTCGAACTCGAGCAAAACGGTCGCGCAAAGCGTCCGGTTGTGTGGTACGATGAGATCGATATCGACCTACCCATCGGTCAGCACTCTCCCGATGTTGCACCAGCGTAATATCTTCCTCACTTTTCGCTAACATCAGTAGTATGACGGCTGTTTTGGCTGACCGTTTGGGTAATTCGCTGATGAACGCCGCAGAATCATTTCGGATATCGAAGAGTGACTCAAGTTCGTTCTCACCCACGCACATCGTCAATCGAGTCGGAGACGTCCTTCATCTTGACGTCGGCGTAGGCCTCGTGGGTGGTCTCAATCGAGTTGTGTCGTAACGCTTCCTGAGCCTTTTCGGACATCCCGCTGGTATAGAGATCACGCCCGAGTGCCCGCCGTGCCCCGTGCAAGGTCAGATAATCGTACTCGCCATCGGGATCGATCCCAGCCTCGTCAGTGAGTCGTTTCAACAGTTGGCGAACACCCTCTTTCGAGATTGATGGCGGCGGCACCTCGTGCTCGCGATGCAGACGATCAAGGACAGCTGTCTTGCCTTGGTCACCTCTTTCCTTGAGGGTTGCATCAACCCGATCTGCGACAAGTGCATCCTCGAGTGCACGCTTTTTCGAGCCGTAGTGGCCGGTCGGGAAGACAGGCCACGCCTCGGTCGGTGGCTCTTGTACCCGGTACCATCGCTTGAGGACATCATGGACGCTTGCGGGGAACGGGGCCTGTTCGTACTCACGCGATTTGCCGTAGACTTCGATCAACCGCTCGTCGAAGTCGACGTCGCTCCAGCGAAGGCCGTTGCGTTTGTCGTCTTTCGAGTCGGCGAACAGTTCCGCACCACGCGCGCCCGTCCCGTCGAGCATAACGACAATCGCCCGGTCACGGAAGGCTGTTTCGACGTCGGTTCGAATGGTTCCCTCCAGAGCCATGTCGACGCGCTTGGTCACGTACTCAAGTAACATCTCGCGGTCTTCTTGAGACCAATACTGACGCTTGCGTTTCCCGTCGTCTTCTGGTAGCGGGTCCATCGCGGTGTTCGTGTTCGCCGGGTTCGACTCGAGGTGTTGCTCTCGGACAGACCAGGAGAGAAAGGCCCTCACGTACGCGAAGTAGTTGTGGGCGGTTGAAGCCGCCAGATCCTCGTCGATCACGACGCAGTCGTAGAGGTGCTCGCTGTAACTACGGACGTCATGGGGGGAGAGGTCTTCCACAAGCTCGAGACCGCGTTCGTCTCGACAGTGGTCGGCGAACTCGAGCAACGGCGAGCGCATGGTCGTCTTGGAACCGTCGGCGTTGATCTTGTATCGCAGGTAGCTCTCGATGGCTTCGTGGACGGTCGTCCCCCCGGAGGAAGCCCCTCGTTCCGTTGATCCAGACATTCGTATGTGGGGTACAGTGTCGACCCTCGTAAAGTCCCTTGGTTAAACTGGGCTTTAACCAAGGGAATGCTGTAAGCGCTCTATCCGCTGTTTGCCGGCGTCTCGATTCTTCTACCTTGAATTCCGTAGTTGATAAATCCTATATTGATATATAGAAAATATGGCTCCCAGAAGTTGAGACTAGTCGTCTTAACGCATACGGTCATCGGCACGTTTCACGCCGGCGCCGCATTCGCTTATGAGACGGGGCGGTGTCCGTTGCGCATGGCAGATTCGAACGACGATACGCTCGACCCGACGACGCCCGACCAGAGAGAGATCGGCCGCAAAATGGTCGACGAGGGCACAGGCCTCGGCTCGGTGATGGCCCACGCGTACCGGGGCGAACTCGGCCGGGTGGATACGTGGCGACAGCGCCTCGACCAGACGACGACATGGGCGGTGACCGTGATGGCGGCGATCCTGACATGGGCGTTCTCAAATCCCGACAACCCTCACTATATCCTGTTGATCGGAATCATGGTCGTCGCGGTCTTCCTCGGCATCGAGGCGCGGCGGTACCGGGACTACGATGTCTTTCGGGCGCGCGTTCGGATGCTTCAGGAGAATCTGCTTGCAACTGCCCTAGACCCGTCACGGGACGTCGAACGCACCGACTGGCGAGTAGAATTGAGTCAGGACTACCGTGAGCCCACGGTGAAAGTATCGATGCAGGAGGCCCTCGCGAATCGCCTCCGGCGCGTGTATCTCGCACTGCTCGGCGTCCTCCTCGTCGCGTGGGTCTTCAGAGTGACCGCGTTCGCAGCGCGCGAAGACTGGGTCGAAACCGCCGCGATCGCTCGAATCCAGGGACTGGTCGTGATCGCGGTCGTCGTCGCGTTCTACGTCGCGCTGCTCGCGATCGCACTGTGGCCGCGAGAACGCCAGGCGAAGGGCGAATTCAGCAAAGGAGAGGAAGGCGACTGGAAGGATTCGGACGCAAAAGACGAGTCGCGGAACCGATGATCGATCGATCACGCGAAACCGATTCGGGTCCGACCGCCCGCAACTAGACTACGAAATTGTGGTGCTGGCCGCCCTGAACGAGTAGTTCGCCGATGCGGAAGACGTCTCTTCGGCTGCCCTCGAGGCGCCGCTCAACGGCGTTGTGGATCCCGCTGCGCTGGACCGATTGTTTGAATCGACTGCTACTGACGACTCGGTCCGAGGCGGACACGTTTCGTTTAGGTACCGAGGGCATGACGTGACATTATCTTTCCACCTCAAGCTGTCGTAAGAAGAGTTTAGGATTCGCTTCTACGACTCTCGACTAGTGTCATTTTCATGAATAACTACACCCTACGGTTGAATTACACAACGCTGAAAATCTGGAATCTGTTAGTCACTGAGCGATTCACACTCCTACTTGCCACCAACTTCTCCTCTGATCGGAGTGAAACAAAGCCATGCATCAAAATCATCCTCCGAGGTTGTGTTCGCTAGAAACGAATCAGGTGGAAATCAACGTCTGACACGCTCTAAAGCATACACAAAACAAAAAGGCGAATCTACCGCTACCTCTGTTGGCGAAGGTGATGTAAACTATAAGCCCGACAACCAATACAATGAAGCCAAATAGAGTTCCCCGAACCACCACATGGCCTGACACAGCGTCAGTAACTTACGAGTGTGCCCGCTGTGGATGGACCGATCCCAGCACCGAGTTACAAGAACCAAACGGTGAGTGTCCTGAATGTCTCTCGTCGGCTGTGCAAGTGGTCGGCGATGACTAATACCGACCCTCGCTCGCCTGCCGAACGTATGGATAGTTTCGCAGCCGAAGTCGACACACTCGACGGTGCCGCGGCCACGAGCCACGATCGCGAGGTCTCGGTGACAGTCGTCGAAAAGGAATCGAACCTGTCGGTCGACCTCCGATCCGTGTTTGAGACCGCAACCCGGTATGGAATGGTGGCCTTCGACGGCGATGCAGCGAGCAACAAAGCAGAGTTGCATTTCAAGCCCGCCGACGTCGTGTTCGACGGTGATTACGATGTCTGACCGTACCTACGAGTGTCCTTCTCCCGACGACTGTCCGTTCGTGGGTGAGAGTGCGACCGACCTCCGACCTCCTCGAGCACTCGCGTCGGCGGCGATCGCATAGCACAGACACAATCCCGAAAAAGTGAACGCGAGCAACACAAGCATGAGGAGCGGCTCGAAGAACATAGCCCAGGCCAATATTCATTCACGCTCGCTATATTTCTTTTCTATTCTGCGGACAGAATATTGAAACTATTAAAATGTTTTATGAAGCTAAATAGAGCAGAATACCGCTTTTCAGTGCCCAATACGAACGATCGGCCGTGTTGAATCGCCATACGGCGTTGGATTTTACTGTTTGACGATTCGCTTGATGTTATAGACCGACGTTACGCTCGTTCGGAAGGTTCTTTTTGCTGTCGAGTACACCGTAATTCGGTGCCCTCCCGAAGAGCCCTCCTGTCGGCCATCGGTACTGCCGCCTCCATCGGAACGGCCGGCTGTATCGGTCAGATTCGACGCGAACTTGCGGGCTATACCCCGATCGAAGGTCCCTGTGACGCTCCAACTGGAACGTGGCCGACCGCCGGTGGTGACCCCGGACGCACCGGTCGGACTACCACTGTTCAGCCAGCACCTGACGCCACCGCTGTGGACCTGCTTGCCAGCGTCCGTGACGAGGAGGGGCAGCAGCAACACGCCTTGTCTCTCCCTGTAGTCGCAGATGGAATAGCGTATATCTCCGTAACCGGTGGACTTGTCGCGGTTGACCTCAACGCGCCGATGGACGGGCCGATCTGGAGTCGAGATCTCGATGTCGGCATCACTGCCGCACCGGTACTCGCCTGTGGAGCTATCTTTATCCCAGGAACGGATCACCTGACTGCTCTCAACAGTACCTCGGGCGAACGGTATTGGCGAGCTGACGCCGTCGGTTTCAGCGATACCTCTGCCGCAGTTCTCGAGAACAGCATCTACGTCGCTGGATTCAGTCCCGCCGCCGTCGACATCCGTACTGGAACGGTTCAATGGCTCGAGGGTGCCGGCGAAACGCTGGCCCTCGACGACGACGGTATCTACACAACCCGAAGCGACTCGCAGGTCAGCGGTATCTTCGCGTACGACCTGAACGGCGAAGAGCGCTGGCGCGTTTCGGGTGAGTTTGTTGGGTCCGCCTCAGTTCTCGATGGAACGGTCTGGGTCGCCGACTGCCAGGGGACAGCCTACGCTATCGACGCCAGAACCGGAGAGGTATACTGGTCTCAGTCGCTTCCCGGTGTCAACAAAATCGACGCCGGACTTGCGGTGGCTGGAGACGAGGTATTCGTTCCCGCCGGTACCGGGACCACGAGCGTGGCACTTGATGCCGCCACGGGCGAGATCCGCTGGGCTGTCGATACCGGCATCGTCACCGGCCGTCCAGTGGTCGGTGACGACTGGGTCGCGTTCGGGCGGACAAACGACGGGGTCAGCGTCTACGACCGATCGACAGGCGAAGAGCGAATCACCTGGTCGCGCACCGAGTACCATCTCGGCACGATCGGTGGGCTCGTCCCGGTCAAAGAGGGGTTCGTGATTTGGGAGAGATCCTCCTTGGGACTCTCGCTGCTTCGCTGACGGATACACGTCAGAATTGAGTGTGAATACGGTATGTTCGAGAAGTGAAAAAGTTAGACAGGTGATCGTGGAGCGGTAATCAATACAGCATCCGGGAGAAAGATACGTCTACCAGATAGATGGTGTGTCGGCTCGATTCAAAGCTTGGCAGCGATTGTTTCGATTGCTAACACGAACCGGTAAAGAAGATACACTACAAACAGGAGGATGCCAAGTTTGAAAATTTCAATCCACACTGAAAGCAATGGGATGGGGCTTCCCATAATAAGAATTCCATATACGAGACTGGCTATGAACAGTACCGATACCGTTTGAATCATCCGTGTTGGGATATCGAACTCTCCAAGTTCCATACATCACATTAATATCGTCCTCACAAAAATTTTCATAGTCACGACTAGAATTAGATGTAATCTTTTCAAGGTCTGCCTCTGCACATTCGAATCTATAGTTACCGCGAGCGCTGCGTCAGACACCTTGAGGTTCTGGAACCGTGGTATCCGACTTCGAGAAGACCTTACTGGCGGATGAGTCCTCGTCTCCGACAACGCTCGTGACGGGCGACCAAAACATATATTTTACAATTTTGTCACTCTTGTACCAATGCCCTCTACCCGCCGGTCGATTCTCGCAACGTGTACCACCGGGATCGGTGCACTCGCAGGGTGCATCTCGACCGAGAAACCGACCGCCGACGGCAACTGGCCCAGACGCACGCTGAATAATTCCCACAGCGGGTACTCGACCACAGAGGGTCCGACGACGGACCTCCACACAGTCTGGCACCGGGAGCGATTGCGTAGCGGCGGGGTCGATCCCTCTCCGGTTGTCGACGACGGCGTGCTCTACTTTGCCTACTCACAGGAGTCGCGAAGTGACGAACGCGGCGGGGCGTGGATCGAGGCGTTCGACGCGGCGACCGGCGACTCCCGGTGGACGACCGAACTCTTCCGGACCGACGAGTTCCACTACTTTTACCACTCGGATTCGACGGTCGTCGACGGCGACCGGATAATCCTCCAGACCAAGCCTGGGCTGACGATGCTCACCACCGACGGGGAGGTCCAGTGGACTTTCGACAATCTCTCTCGTGGCCAGCAATTGCCCGATGCCGTCACGCCCGTCGTGACCGACGACGTCGTCGTGACGGGGACATACAGCACAGTCGTCGACGACCACCAAGACGAAACAGTCTATGGCATCGATCCCGCGACCGGGGACGAACGCTGGAGCGTGCCCTTCCCCGAGCGGACAAGCATGTGGCAACTGGCCGGCACCGACGACATGGTCTACGTTCCGTTCTCTCACGACGGGCTCGCCGCGCTCGATCTGGCGACCGGCGAGGAACGCTGGCGCTGGGAGGGGCCTATCACCGGGACCCCGACCGTGGTCAACGACCTGCTGCTCGTACCGCTCTGGCACCAGGACGACGATCAGCACACGCTCGTCGCGCTGGACCGCGATGACCGATCGCTTCGCTGGCAGCGGTCGATCGGACCCCGCTGGTCAGATGCGGGAGTAACCGTCGCTGACGGGCTGATCTATCATGCCGCAGCTTTCGGCCTCGAGGCCCGCCGTCTCGAGACGGGCGAGCGGGTGTGGCGGTTTGGTCCCGACGAGGGCAAGCGCCCGCAGGGCGAGCCACAGGTCGATCTCGTCTCGACGCCGGTCGTTTCCGGTGATGCAGTCTACGCCACGGGCTGGATCCAGCGGGATACGATGTACGGGCACCTGTTCGTCGTTGACGCTGCAACGGGCGCGGAATTCGGTCGCGCAGAGCTGGGCCGCAACGAAGACGCCGGTAAGGGGACTCCGGCAGTCACCTCTGACCTCGTTTTCCTCGGGTCGAACCGCGGAAACCTCCACGCGTTCGGCGAGTGCTCGTTCGAGGTAGCCGGTCGCTGTCTGGTTGGCTGACGCACACGGACGGGCAGCCACCAGATGTGTGGCGCAACAGGGGTCAGTAGCATCCCCGATCGGCGAGATACTGACAGACTTGCGCCCTCTATTCGGCACGCTTCCGTAGACATCACTCGAGCCAAATAGAACCCTCGCTGCCTGATAAGCAGGCGTAGTTGACGCAAGATGCCATCATCTGCTACAAGTATCGAGCCGATAGTTCCTAAGGTCAAGACAATAATATAGATATCATAATACTTTACCAGGGACTAATAGTCGTTCAACACAATGCAGCCCTTCACACCACTTTTCCGCCCTGATCGGTTCTTCGCCGAGCGGGACTTCCGCACCAGACGCATTATAGCCGTCAGTCTCCTACTCGTCTTCTCGCACCCGATCGGGGTATGGGGTATCAGTTGGATACTCCAGGAGCGTATTGACGGGACAGTTATGGTCGATAATCCAAACCGACCGTCAGAGAGTTTCTGCAAGGCTGCCCCGGGATCGATAGAGACAGGGTGTGATGCACCCGCTCAGGTTGACCGAAACGTCGATACTCTCCTCTCGGAGGCTACTGGTCAAGTCATCGGACTTGTCTTCCTTGGCATACTCATTGTGATCGTTCTAGCAGGCTGTCTGCTCCATGCGGGGTCATGGTTACTTGACGGTGAGGGCGGGGCAGCGACATCATTCGCCGTCGCGATCTGGGGGCTGGTCCCGATCCTGTTCAATCTTCTCCTCGGTGTCGGCCTCCTCTACATGATGATTGACCCTGTGACGGTGACGCCAGATAGTAATCCGACCGTGTGGATGGACGAGTTCCAAGCGGACCTCAAACCGTTAGAACAGTTGAAACCGCTATTCACCGGAATCACAACTCTGTGGAGTGGGATAATCTGGCGATTTGGACTTCTGCACAAACGGGGGTTAGCACCGGGAGAGGCGACCGGTCTGGCCGAAAGTGTAGCGTTGGTCTTCTGGTTACTCACCCTCATTTAATTACCATGCCCTCCAGACCAACCACTCTTCAATTACGGATGGTCGCTGCCCTCCTTGGACTCGCCCTCGTCTTAGTTGGATTCCTTCTGGGAGTGTGGGTTGTGTTCTACGGTGTACTCGTCCTTCTTGAGATTACGAATGCCTTTCAGATAGCAGTCATTATTACTGTTGCAACGCTTTTGACGATCGGCTATCTCGAGTACAGACAGCTCGAGACCATTGAACGACGTGCAGATGCTTATCCAGTGAATCGGGAGACAGCACCAGAAGTGTATCAAACAGCGACACGAGTTGCTGCCCAACTCAACGTCCCTGTCCCAACGATTGCTATCTCAGACCGAGATGTGCCTGAAGCATTAGCGATTGGGTTCCGACCAGAAAACATCCATCTGGTACTCTCTCTTGGGACAATCAAGGCACTGGACGGGCAGGAGGAACTCGAGGCAGTGATTGCGCACGAACTCGCTCACGTCAGAAACCGAGACGCGATGATCATGACGGTTGTGTCACTTCCTGTTGTTCTCGCTAATGGACTGCGATCACGAATCACACAGATAGAAAATCCAGGGGCAGTTGGTATTGTGACCGTACCGCTTGGGTTTTTATCAACCGGCGTTTGGGTTGTCGGGAGAACGATCACAGCTCGTCTGTCTCGAGCCAGAGAACGAGCGGCAGATCAGGCAGCGGCGGAGGTTACCGGATCACCTGCTGCCCTCGCCATCGCACTCCAACGACTCGATGACGAAATCGCAGGCACACCGACTCGTGACCTTCGTGAAGCTTCGAGTGTCTCTTCGTTATCTGTTCTGCCACTTGACCCAAAGGAACCTGAAAAAGTCATGCTTGGACCAGACGGAGACACTGAGCCGTCGTATTGGTGGCTCAGACGGTGGACACACCGACTCAAACGCTATCTCTTTGGAACACACCCGCCAACCGACGAACGAATCAAGGCGCTCTCAGAACTCGAGCGCAAACAGTGAACCACCTCGAGGTTACGCCTCGAGGCACTCGGCCTGCCTTCCTGTAGAGAAGAAGGACTTACAGTCTTCCGTGTTCGGGACGGTATTATCGCCCAAGAAGACTACCGTCGGCGTACTTTTCCTCGTACTCGGTATCGTCGGCGATAAGCATCAGAATTCCCTCAACTAGGCCAAGCACTGCGGGGATACCCGTCCAGAAGAAACAGAGGTAGAGTACGCCGAGTTTCATGTTTCCCTGGTAAAATTTATGTGCCCCCAAGCCGCCGAGTAGTAGCGCCAGAACGCCGGCCGCGATCTTGTCTGAATCTGCCGATCCCTGCACGGAAGGCTGTCGAACACCACAGTCCGGACAGATTTCCGCCTGCTTGGTTATCAGGGTCCCGCACTCGACACAGTACTTCTCGTTTTCAGCCCGCTCGTCATAACTTCCCTCGAGAGATATGGTTTGATTGACCCCGCAGTTGGTACACAACTCTGCATCGTCGGCGATCTGCTCGCCACAATTAATACAGTACTTCATGTAGTGAAGACTGACTTCTTCTCAGACTCGACATAAGTACCTGATCGTTTGGACTCGCATCACCACGAAGATAAGATCGAACTGAAAGCGATGATACCATATACGAGACCAATACCGAGAACGGCAACCGAAGAGTCGAACAGCAACAACGCGAGTCCAAGTCCGTATCCAGAGCCGAGTAACGCACCAGTTACGGTTCGAACGATATTATAGCCCCGCCGGTCGCGGAACGTCGTAACTGCCCAGTCGACAAACGAGGGAACAGGCAGCAACGCAACAGCGAGAAGCGCATCGGTGCCTCGAAACATGATGCTATACGAGAGAAGTCCCATGGCGATCCCTGGATAGATGCCCAGACACCGCGCGCAGATGTGAACACGGTGACCGAAGACAGAAGGTGAATAACACCGATAGAATTCAGACGGAAGGTGGTGTGCGAGCACGAATCGGCGCGTCTTGCTCAGACCCTTTCGTAGCTCTGCAGTATCGATCCGCATAGGACGATTCTCGCAGAGTGACGGGATGTATCTACTGGACTCACGGCGGATCATCCATGCCACGTCTGCGATAGATCGATTGTTCTGATATGTTCTCAAGGTCTTGACGCTGGCTGGTGTGGACTGTATCTAGGAAGACGGCGAGAGACTCGAGAGTGGCACCGCGGTCGAATCGACAGTTGATGAAAGGTACTTTTTTAACGAGTTGTCTTGTCTTGAATGTAGTATGGATGCACTCCTGCCTATAGCAGTACACACGGCGAGGTGGCCACCATGAGCAGTTCCACGGCCGAAGCCGAACTCAACGAGGACGAGCGAGCGGGTCTCGAGCTCATCCGCGAGTCCGGCGGCATCCACCAGAGCGATTTCTGGAAGGAACTGGAAATCTCCTCGCGCAAGGGCAGCCGGATCGTCGAATCGCTCGTTGAAAAGGAACTGGTCGATCGAGAGGAAACCATCTATAAGGGCCACAACACCTACTTCATCTCGCCGACCGCACGAGACCTCGATTTCAGACTGCTGATGGCCGGCGATATGCTCTCGCCGTTTGTCGGCGAGGAAGAGATTGATCCTAACAGCGACGCCTTCTCGCAGTGGATTATGAACCTCGCGTACGAGGAGTAGTCGGTTCGATCCCCGCTTGAGTCGCTTTGACCGTCCGTCCGGATCGAACTACTCCAAATTTCTCGCACGACCACCCTGAGGAATTCACGTTCAATCGCCCCACGATACTGTTCGTCATCTGGGTAGGGATCGCGTTAGTAATTACGGCGCTGGCAACGTTGGATCTCGTGCAGGAAGGGTTCGAGGACGCCTGGATCTTTCTTTTGAGTGGGGTGATGCTTTTCTGGTTCATCGTCCGCGACTGGTTCCGCCACGAAGGTGGTGCGTTCGTACGACGAGACGATGACCTTCCGTTTCTTGGTGTGACGGTCTTCGTGCTGGCAGTAACGCTTTGGGTCCTTATCGAACAGTTCGTCATCTGACAGTCTCTACGGATGCCAGCGAGCGCTTCCAGTCTCTCCTGACTAAATCCCACCCCCACAACCGTCCAACCAGACCGTGTTGGTTCGTCGAGTGACAATCAAAGCATGACGCTGCATAGTGATGAACTGAAGTCATCAAAAGCTTTTTCTTGAAATCTGATCACTCATCACCCATGGCTAAGCCCACCTCACCTGGTTCTCCGCCAGGAAGCTACGATCTCTCCACTGTCGACCTTAATGACGACCGCTACGAGGTCAAGCAGTCAGCGATCCGGAACAAGTACGCCGTCCGTGACAGCGCTGGTAACGTCGTCCTGCGCGGGAAGCAGAAGATGTTCAAGATGAAAGAGGAGTTCCCGTTCGTCACCGGTAACGGCGAGGACGCGTTCACGGTGAAGGCGGGCGGTATTATGGACGTGGCGGGGAACTACGCGATCACGGACGCGGGAACCGGCGAAGAGGTCGTCGTCCTCGACGAGGACTTCTCGCTGTTCGTCGAGAACTGGACAATCCGTGACCCCGACACCGGGGAGGCGTTGGCGACTATCCAATCGAAGAGCAAACCTCTCTCAGCACTCCGACACCTCGTCTCCGTTGCGAACCTCATCCCGAACAAGTACGAGATATTCGACGCCAGCGGAAATCACGTCGGCGACATTGAGGGAAAGCTCTCACTGCGGGACACCTACACGGTCAGCATCGATGACGCCAGTGACGTCCCAAAAGAGGCCGTCATCGCCTCCGCATGTATTCTTGATGCCCTTGAAAACGAATGAGGTGTTTTCCACAGGCAACAAACCCGAGATAGTGTCCTCTGACGAGTTCACTAGCTCCCGCTCATTTCATTAGTCTATAATGGTTCTTAACGTGAGCGGATGTTCGGGCCTTGATCGTTCAGTACAGATTGTCTACGGCACGGGATGGGGAAGATATCCTTCAATTAGAAGTCTACTGGAAGAATGTGAGTATCATTCCAAGGACACTGAAAATTGCTGCAACGACTGCAATCCAAACGAAATTTCCCGGTTCGAACTCAGACGAACTTTGCCCTGACAGAGCGAATAGACTTGAGAGAAGTATACCACCGCCACCGAGAACCATTAACCCCGCACCGAGGGTGGTTCCTTCAATAAGAATCGTTCTGGACCCAACTAATCCAAGAGATAGACCCGCTGTCCCCATTGAGAGATGATAGAGAGTTGGACGTTGCATACATAGATAGTTCAACCAAGCAACTATACCTGTTTTGGTGGTCAAACCGCACACGTAGTTACCGGTATGTCCGGAGAATCATTGAGTAGTGCCGCGAAGCTGTTCTGGAATAATTATCCTCTCAATGAGCGATGCGACTGCAAAGCCGATGAGATTGCCGAGTACAACGACGTCAAGGAAGAATAGGGGCCTACCACCAATGAGCCCAAGTCCGAGGACTATCGATACACAGAGCAGAGCGACACCACCAGCAACGTAACTGAGTCGTTCGCGCCGTTCTTTCGGAAGCCGGTCGCGGATAGCCCACGTGATCGGGCCGAATATGAAAGCTGTTCCGATAGCGAAGATTGCAACCCAATTCCATGGTGATGGCTCATACTTAATCACACGCACCCCTGTGAGAAGAGCGATCACGCCAAGTGACGCAAATAGCACAAGTTGACGCGATCGGTCTGAGTCTACCAAGGCCATGTCTTGATGTTGTCGCACAGCTCTAAATAACTACACGCCAACATGATTGGCGTCTAGAGAAGTCTTCAACCACAGTAGTACATCCACACACGCAGTTACCGTTCAGTACAGGCCGTACAAGTATCGCCCATTCCAAGCCCTCACACAGAAAGCTTATATAAATATGTTGTGAATCTAACTATATGCTCTCTCGTCGCGCTACACTCCCTCTACTCGCTGGTACACTTTCGGGATGTACCGCCTCAGTTCTTTCTAACAGACATCCTCGTCTCAACTGTATCGAACTGATTAATTTAGACACACAAGCGCATACCGTTCGCCTGCGTGTCGAGTACGAGAATGAAGAAATCCTCTCTGATTCGTATACTATTGATGGCCGTGAAGAAGATGGTCGCGCTCAACAACGATGGATTCCACAGGAGTGGCCCGACGAGACGGGGCCATTCCGTGTCCACTTTCGGATGAACACCCATTCAGAGTGGGTAACAATCGAATCTGAAGAAGAGTTGGGCGAGTATGCTATCCAGATAGCGTATCGGATTGATTCAGATGGCCACGGCATACCCTTTTGGGAAACACGTGATGCTGATGACGACGTGCGAGGTTGTAGCGAATCGCTAGCGAACCCAATTGAAATTGACGGCTGAACAATGGTTCAGACTGGATGTGGTTTCCGTGCGCTTTCCACTATAGCCGGTCAGTTCGCACACGTAGTTACCGGTCAGTACAGTTGCCGCAGTTGTCTCCCGCTAAATGGAAACGAATATACACATAAGTGGTGAAATATAAAATATGACCTCGAAGACTAGTTCTCTTCTCATTCCCGGTATCATGTGTATGATTATTGGATTTCTTCTTTTTCATGTGTTAGGTGCCGCATTCGGGCTAATAATTGGATTAGCAATGGGTGAACAATTCTACCAGCGCCACGAGTTAGAGAAGCAGGTCAACGAACTCCAAACAGAAGAGAAAGAGGAGAGGTAATGTTTGTACGCTACGGTCAGTTCGCAGCCATAGTGACCAGTACTCTCAAGAAATAATCCTTAGAATAAAGCCACGGGGAGTTACTCCTTAGTAAAGAACTCATCCGCCCCTCGATCAACCTCACTTCGTGAGCTGTTCGTCACATCTTCACCGAATGCATCGACATACGGGTCCGAATCACTACATCTGGCTATGGTTTCTCTGACATCGTCCTCCCCGATCCACTTGATCAACTCCCCTCTCCCGTTCTCGACTTGTGCATGCATGTCCAGCATCGTCCGATACGCATGCTCCATCTCTAACTGCTCCATCTTCCGAACAACGTACTGCCCCCGTTCGGTAATTCGGTACTGGTCACCGACCGAAGTTTCCTGTTCATCGATTTCAGGAGTGATAAGACCGAAGTCGCGGGCTTCACCGAGCCGAGCCGTTAGCGTTGACTCACTGATATGGAGTGCCTCTGCCAGGTCGGTGAAACGGTGTGGTCCGCCTTTTAGCACAATGAGGACACCGAGGCTACCGCGGCGCTGAAAGTACTCGCTAAGCGTGTCTGCCATGCTCTCCGGTTCTGTGTGCGGTCGCAACTGATGTGAAGGTTCTGTTGATCTCCAACTCCAGTTTGAACCAGAGCGTGCTTTGATTTAGAGTCAATCTGAACTTCAAGCTTGCTCAACAGGTTATTGATTATCATCCCGCTTCGCGTTTTTTCTCGTATGTACTCTGTCGGCCTGACTCAGTTCAGGTACTTCGAATCAAAGTCGATTAATGGAATTTAGATATGACGGCTACTCCGGATTCGATCCAAGCGGTCTTCGATACGCTACGTTCACACCCGGAGTGGCCACACTCAGACGATCGTGACACTGTCAACGGTGATCCGTGGCCGCTTGCGTGGGATGCTGCCGCGTTCATCAAAGAATGGTTCGCTCATCCGGATCATACCGACCTGGAGGAAGCGATTTGCCATCTTCCGTTGAACCCCTGGAAATTCGGCTACGACATCACCGAATGGCACGATAAGCGAGAGCCGCAGGCACTTTTGAGAAGTCATCTCCTGCGAATTGTCAAAGGCTGGGGTGGCGAAACTGCACTCCACAACTACCTCACCGACAACTCAGACCTTGTGACGCAACTCGGGTTCCAGGATGGACTCGCTTCGAAGACGACGCTGTGGCGGGTGTGGAACGAGAACCGACTTTCGAGTGATCACAAGCAAGTCATCCGGACGATCGGACAGGTTCTCGTCAACGTCGCACGCGAACATGACGTTCCTGCCCCAGACGAAGTGTTTCACCCGGACCCAAGTATTGACGCGCCCAAGACTGTCAGACAAGACGATTCAACGGTCCGAGATCGCACGATTGCGAATACCCGAAAAGTATGGCAGCAGGCCAAACCGATGGTGACGGAGAACTACCAGCTGCCACGCGGGGACAACACGGAAGTCCACGAAAACGCGTTCCTGGAGGCACATGCGTTCATCGGGTCGCGTGAAGAGATGTACGCAGAGAACGGCACTTGGAACTTCGCTGCTGAGACGACCCGTGATCGCGTCCAAACAGGGAGTACCCACCGCTACCACTTGCAAAAGATCGGGGTAGAGGAAGCTCGGGAGATGCATCGAAAGACAACACAGGCATTGATCGAGCGAGCACGCCGAGATTCAGAGCTTGTCGACGGAGTAATTACGAGCATTGATATCACGAAGTCGAACCCGTATCGGGAGAACACCCAAATCGAGTTCGACGGTAATGGGAATCTCTCGAATACGTGGCTACTTGGCTACAAAGAAGAGGATGAGAAGGACGATGATGAGTCACTACCGGATCTGTACTTCCAGTGGGCAAGTATCCAGATTGTTGGCCAAGACATTCCACTTGTACTGGACCAGATTCCGGTCCCTCGTGGCTTGTCACGGGCAGCTATCGTAGATCTCTTGTTGGAGAGCGCAACCGATATGATTGATATTGAGTTGGTGATGATGGATCGGGAGTTCGCCCATGATGCGGTGAAAGATACCTGTGAGAAACACGATGTGTGGTATCTGAATCCGGGGGAAATGTACTCAAGTGAACGGGCGACGTGTACTCGTCTCCGCCGGCAGGGAAAACTCGTTCATATTGAGCGCGATGGGGATTCTTCCGAAGAAGCAAATGAGAATCGAACGACACTGAGCGACTTCACCGATAGAGAAAAGGAAAACCACGAGGTCACGGAAGAGGCCGACGGTCCAGCTCGGAAGCAAGTGTATGTGCCTGCGATGAACGCCGATCGGACGAAAGACGACACTAACGACAAGGGGGACAACACCGAGGTGGAGCCGGAGGAACCCTCGTCGGATCAAGACGACGAGCTCCGCCAAGAGTTGCTTCAGGAGTTTGCGGAAGCAACCGAGAGTGACGCGGAGGACGTCGGGCGAATGTTTGGTGACGTGATCGAGGAGATTCGTGAGGAAGAGGACGACCGAGATCTTCCGGGGAACGAGGAGGATACACGGTTGTACATGCTGTTCGAGACAAATCACCCAGACCTCCAAATCCCAGACGAAGAGGAAGGTGAGGAAATGTCTGAGGTGGAGAAGGCGCACATGGTGAGTCGTGTGATCCGGAAGTACAAGCATCGGTGGGGGATTGAGAACGGGTTCAAGCAGATCAAGAGCTTCCGCGTCCGGACGACGTCGATGGATCACGAGTACCGGTTTTTCAACTTCCTGTACGCATGTACGCTGTACAATGTCTGGCGGCTCGTCGATCTCCTGGTAAAGTTGGAGTTGCTGGCAGAGTCGGAATTCCGTCACAAGCCGCTGGTGACTGCGGATTTGTTCCTGACGATTGCGAAGGACTACGTCGGGCTCGATCCTCCTGACTGAAGATTTGTTTTCCGAGCCTGCTTCTTCGTGAGTGGCAACACTCTCTACACCGGATGCTTTTCGACGTTTTCCTGTAACTTCGCTGCTGACCGATAGCTGAATCCGCACCGGGTTGATAGTTTCAGGTCCAGATCGTAGTAATTATGCTCTGGAAGTGTTCTCTGAGCAGTTCTCTCGTGAAACTAGTGATCACCAGTGTCCTCTACGCATATCTATTGGGATATGGTTTACTCCCGGTGAAGGATTGTGGTGTGCTCTCCGCCTACCGCGTAGGAGCAGTTGTGCGGAATTTCCTTATACACCCGCTGACCAGTGCTTAAACACCCCGCTAAAGCCTCTCTCAATACTCCGTGATGTGGGACGTGAAATACGCGACAGGTATTCAGCAAGTTGTCTAGGAACAGTCACCAATTAAGGGTTTCAAACCGATTCCGAGTCCCGTCGAGGAAAACATATTAGTAGTTGCTTGTATAAGCTAGAGCTAATATGGCAAAAGACACGATCACTGACGGAACCGCGGAAGGGAGTGATCCCTGCTGTGCACCGCCCGGTGATGTTGACTCGGATGCGATGGCGACGGATCTCCAGGTGCTGACCGCGATGGGGAACGACACCCGATACGAACTGCTTCGCCGAATCGCGAACGCCGACGACGGCGTCTGTGTCTGTGATCTTGAAGCCGCAGTCGGCGTCAGTCAGAGTGCCGTCAGCCAAGCACTCTCTCGCTTGTACACCGCACAATTGGTCACACGCCGCAAGGAGGGTTCTTGGCGGTACTACGAACCGACTGAAACGACCGCAGCTCTCCTCGAAACACTCGACGATCTGCGAGGTACCCATGAGTAACGATACTGAGACGGCGACCGGTAACCGCGACCCCGAGGAGACCCGTGAAATGGTGCGCGAACGCTACGGGACTATCGCTTCGGACGGCCAAGACTGCTGTGGCGATGTCGGCATCGATGTCACCGACGACGGTGGGTGCTGTGACGGCGACACGGACGCGACCGGGAGCGAACGCCTCGGCTACGACGCGGACGATGTTGCGTCGGTCGCCGACGGTGCAGACCTCGGCCTCGGGTGTGGGAACCCGAAGGCATTCGCCGAGATGACGACCGGAGAGACAGTGCTGGACCTTGGCTCCGGTGCCGGCTTCGACTGCTTCCTCGCTGCACAGGAGGTCGGACCAGACGGCGACGTCATCGGTGTCGACATGACACCAGAGATGGTCTCGAAAGCGAGGGAAAACGTCACGAAGAACGACGTCGACAACGTCGAGTTTCGCCTCGGCGAAATCAGTCACCTCCCCGTCGCAGACGCGACCGTCGACGTCGTCATCTCGAACTGCGTCGTCAATCTCGCCCCGGAAAAACAGCGCGTGTTTGATGACGTCTACCGGGTTCTCAAGCCCGGCGGCCGCGTCGCCATTTCAGACGTCGTCCAAACCGCGCCGTTCCCGGACGATGTCAAGATGGATCCGGACTCGCTGACTGGCTGCGTCGCCGGTGCCTCAACCGTCGACGCCCTCGAAGCGATCCTCGACAGGGCCGGCTTCGAAACAATCGAGATAGCGCCCAAGGACGAGAGCACCGAGTTCATCAGTGACTGGGACGCTAACCGGGACCTCGGTGACTACCTCGTGTCTGCAACCATCGAGGCCCGGAAACCACTTCGCGACGCCTGACCCACTTCGAGTACTGGTGGTCCCGGGCATTCAAGTATTCCTGCAGGCGGATTGGCCGAAATCCTACGAATTATTCGAGGTCGGTCTCGTCCCGTGGCACGTTTCACGCCGGCGCCGCATTCGCTTATGAGACGGGGCGGTGTCCGTTGCACATGGGAGATTCGAACGACGATACGCACGACCCGACAACGCCCGAACAAAGGGAGATCGGCCGTGAAATGGTCGACGAGAGCACAGGCCTCGGCTCGGTGATGGCCCACGCGTACCGGGGCGAACTCGGCCGGGTGGATACGTGGCGACAGCGCCTCGACCAGACGACGACGTGGGCGGTGACCGTGATGGCGGCGATCCTGACGTGGGCGTTCTCAAGTCCCGACAACCCTCACTATATCCTGTTGATCGGAATCGTGGTCGTCACGGTCTTCCTCCACATCGAGGCGCGGCGGTACCGGGATTATGATGTCTTTCGGGCGCGCGTTCGGATGCTTCAGGAGAATCTGCTCGCAACTGCTCTAGACCCGTCACGGGACGTCGAACGCACCGACTGGCGAGTAGAATTGAGTCAGGACTACCGTGAGCCCACGGTGAAAGTATCGATGCAGGAGGCCCTCGCGAATCGCCTGCAGAGCGTGTATCTCGCGCTGCTCAGCGTCCTCCTCGTCGCGTGGGTCTTCAGAGTGACCGCATTCGCAGCGCGTGAAGACTGGATCGAAACCGCCGCGATCGCTCGAATCGAGGGACTGGTTGTGGTCGCGGTCGTCGTCGCGTTCTACGTCGCGCTGCTCGCAATCGCGCTGTGGCCGCGAGAACGCCAGGCGAAGGGCGAATTCCGCAAAGGAAAGGAAGGCGACTGGAAGGATTCGGACGCAAAAGACGAATCGCGGAATCGATGATCGATCGACCATACGAAGCCGATTCGAGTTCGACCGCTCGAAACTATAGTAGAAGTTAGAAATAATTACTCATCTCTGGTATAGAGAGCGGATCAAGAGCAGTATCAATCGCTGTTGTGAGTTCAGAAAGTGAATCAAAGAACTGGTTGCTTAGTGTTGATTGGAGTTGTCTCCAGCACTCTTCGACCGGATTGAGCTCTGGCGAGTACGCCGGTAATCTCACGAAGGCGAGGTCGTCACGGGCCGCTAGGTCCGTGACGGCCGCCGCCCGAAAATACGGTGCTCCATCCAGTACAACGATCAGGTCACCTTCGAATTCTTGTCACAATGCGTGAATGAAATGATTTGCGTGTTCGGCAGTCACATACTCTTCGAATCGAGAGAAAAATCGATCACCGTCTTCGGTGATCGTGCTCAAAAGACTCGTCCAGTCGCATTGTCCAGATAATTCAACAGGTGGCCGCGTGCCGCGGGGAAACCACGCGGCATACGGCTCAACCTGGACTGATTTCTTGGTTTGATCGATACAGACTACTGTGGCGTCCATCTCCCGCCGCTTTTTTTGAGTTCCTCGCGGAATGTTTCCTGCTCGTCAGCATCAGACTCAACGGCTGTACGGCGTGGTTTTTGATAGCTCAATCCCGCTTCTTTGAGCAACCGCCGACAGCTCGGGATTGAGTACTCGACATTGTACGTCTCCTCCAGATACTGCTGGACGAGCGCCGGCGTCCACGCCGGCGCGTCAATCCCAACTTCCGCAGGAGATTCGTGGACAGTTTCTTCGAACGCTTTTTGCTCGTTTTCTGAGAGCTTTCGTTTTCTCCCAGATCGGTGAGCATCAGCCACGGCCTGCTCAAGCGGCTCATCGGTGTCGAGTCGCTTGAGCCAGCTATAGATTGTCCGTCGCTGAACGCCGTACCACTCGGCTAGCTCCGTCTGCGTGATGCCGTTTTTATACGCAATTGCCGCTAAGAGCCGTTGTGTCGGCTTCTTTCCCTCCACGTTATCGAGAGCATTTTGCAACTCTTCGACAGAGATCTCGTCAAGGTGATCCATTACGCCTAACTACAGTATCTGAGTAGAAAGTTCTAACGGATTCTATAGACGGTACCGTCGAGCGGATTTTGTCATGGACAACCGAACCCTTCCGTTCCGGAAGTTTCAGTTCACACATAGTCTCTGATGTTGTCTAGTGATTCATCACAGTCCCTATGCTCGAATCGTCTGGCTGGGTAATACGCCAGTTACTTTATTATCGCAAACGACGAACTCTCCGTTGACGATAACATGGGGAACTCCCTTCGGATACCGTCGTGGGTTTTCGTAGTCAGCAGTAGTGGAGACGAGTCGCGGATCGAATACCACGAGATCGGCATCCATACCAGGTCGGATGAGTCCTTTATTCGAGCGCTTTTCCGTAGGAGATTGTTGATACTATTGAGCAGTCGCTGAAGAGTCGAAGAGGACAAGGACACCGCGTCAGCGGTGCCCAACACGGATGATTCCGCTCGATGTGTTTGGCTCGGAATCAGTCGCAGCGGACCTGCTCCAACAGGTTCGCTGGCGTGATGCTGTGAGTTGTCCTCGCTGCCGTTCTGACCGAACGGTCAGAAACAGCAGCTATGGGCACTTTCAGCGGTATCTCTGTAAGGATTGCGACCGCACGTTCAACGACAAGACGGGCACGAGCTTCACTCATTCGAAGATCGCACTTCGCCGGTGGTTGTTCTCAATCTACGCGTTTCTCCGGTTTAACACGAGTCTCCGGCAACTCCAGTGCGAAATCAAGGTGACTCACAAAACGATGCACCGGCGCATCGAGCACTTCGCCAGAGCGCTCGATGCGCCTTCTCTATATCTTGTCGGACCGGTCGAAATCGACGAAGTGTACGTCAAAGCCGGGAAGAAAGGCCGCGAGAGCGATCAAGAATCGCGCTCGCGTGGCCTGTCCACGCGTGGGCGTGGAACATATGATGACGACAAGCCACCCGTGTTCATCCTCGCTGATCGCGGGACGGGACAGCGCTCATCAAAAGTAGCGAGGGCTATTCGGAGTGCTCTCCCTCTGGTCTCCCGTCACCATCAGAACGAACGGCCCGAGTTGAGTGCGTGAGACGAACTTCTGAAAGATCCACGTTCTTTCGTTTAGTGTCATACTGTGATAACCCGTAGGTCAGTAGAGTCAACACTGCCACGCCGATCGGAAGTAGGACGATTGCCGCTGAGACTGATCGACCCCAAATCGGGCTGCCGTATCCCCAGACAAGAAGAAGAATAGCAGACACAACGACTACGGGAATCGCATAATAGACCTGTGTCCGGACGTGATCAATGAGATCCGCACCGGTGAACGTTGCAGAGAGGACCGTCGTTGGAGAAATTGGCGATGTATGATCACCAAAGATTGCTCCCGAAAAGACAGCACCCACGATGACAGAGACCATTACGTGATCTCCGGTAAGACTCCATGCGACAGGGACAGCAATAGGTGTCAAGATGGACATCACAGCCCACGAGTCTCCCATTGTGAAACCCATAAATGTCGCAAGGACCAGCACGACAATTGGAACTATTTCTGGCGTGAGGAACTCGTTGGCGTACGCTGCGACAAACTCGCCAGTGCCAAGGACAGCAACGACTTCTCCAATCGACCAAGCGAGTACGAGGACAGTCAAAGCAGTCATCATCATATTGAACCCATTGATCGTCGTATCGACGCTCTCACCAACTGACTGGAGATCATATTTGTGGGCGTAATAAAATGTAGTGGCGACCATCGCAAATGCAGCGACCACGAGAGCAGCTGCGTAATCCGCCTCGAGGATCATGTCATACAGACCCGCACCTTCAGAGTATCCGGTCCGAAGCGCTCCAACGATCATAACGGAAACGAGGACAGCAACCGGAACTACAAACACTCTGAGGGGAGGATCTTTGGCAATTGGATCCCCAAATTCGCCTTCGATATCTTGCAGCGGTTCTGCATCGTCTCGATTGACTTTTCCAGTCGTCGCCGCACGGTGTTCGGCGGTGAGCATCGCACCATAGTCCCACCCAGTAACAACGATGATACCAACCATGCAGATCGCCAAGATAGAGTACATATTAAATGGGATCGATTGGACAAAAATAATAAACGAAGATGGGACGTCGCTTTCTGCGATATCCGTCGCCTGATATCCAGCATCGATCATGGACATCTGGAATGCAACCCACGAGGAAAGGGCAATCGTCGACACTGGAGCCGCCGTGGAGTCGACGATGTAGCATAGTTTTTCACGAGACATCCGAAGGTTATCGGAGATGTCTTTCATTGTCGTTCCAACGATCGCTGAGTTCGCATAATCATCAAAGAACATCATCAGCCCAAGACCCCATGCGACGAGCCCTGCTTTACGTTTTGTGCTGATGTAATTAGTGGCCCAATTTGCCGCTGCATGGGTCCCACCGAGTTTCCAGATCATTGCGATTGCAGAACCCAACAGGAGACAGAAAATGATGATTTGCATGTTAAATACACTATCTCCGGCTGATTCTGTAATCCACTGCAGGGAATCAGTCAATCCCCAAATTCCCGCTAAAAACACACCGAGCAATTGACTGAGTAGACCAGAACCTGGAATATCGAATCCACCTAAAGAGGACTCAATTAGTTCGATACTATCATGATATCTGTGGATGACGCCTCCTGACCAGACTCCGATAAACAGCGCCAATGCTGCTTTCCTAGTAATGAGAGCGAGTCCGATCGCTAAGAGCAGTGGTACTAATGACCATACACCATAGGTCTCTGCTGGCATATGCCAACCATTGACTATGTCCCTATATAAAATTATTCCAAAATTTCTTACCTTATGGGATCCTATTTAGTAAATATATCGTATATTACATATAGTATATTAATTTAGCAATATATTGGAAGTAATGCTATAGACGAACATAGTCTCCCTCGGTAAGAGCCAATCCGATAGACAGCACGGATCTCTTCGAACAGTCCAAGGGAGTGAACTACCCCTGCCTACTTCGCTCGCCTGACGGCTCGCTTCGTTGAGGCAGGGGCTTCCAAGTCGGCTCGCAAGCGTACTGTTGCAGAGGCTCGGTCAGCATCGCTCGGTATCTGTTGTCTCGAACCGTATTCCATCAAGCGACTCACAAGCGACCCCATCAATCCAGGCGTCGAACCGCATGCCTTGCGTCACATCGGTTATCACTTGTTCGTGATTCTGCTGTAGCGCCTCTGTGAATCCGTTGTGGATCATGTATTGTGTTTGTGTGAACGTCGATCTATACAGCGCTCACTCAGTTTCACCAGGGTATAATTACCGTGCAGGCTGTGAATTGGCGAATCCGAGGAGATCGAACTCCGTCCCATTTCCATTTTCTTTCGCCGCATGGTACGCAATGTGTGCCGTCGCAACATCTTGGATCGCAAGGCCAGTGCTATCGAAGACGGTGATTCCATCGTCACTCGTTCGTCCGTCTTTCGTTCCGACGATAATCTCACCGAGATCGGCGTAGATATCATTGTCCGTGATCGTGCCGTCCGAATATGGTACATTGATTTCACCGGAATGTGTCGTCTGCGCGTGATCGTCGATCGTTATTTTTGCGTTGAGAAGTACCTCATTCGTAAGCTCTTGTTTTCCTTCCGCGTCGGCTCCCATCGCATTGACATGTGTGTGGTCACCGAGATCGTCTAGGGTAACGATTGGATCCCTAACCGGCGTAACCGTTGAAAGTACATCGCAAGACGCAGCGTCGGAGACATCTCCTGCACTGACACTAAATCGATCGGCGAAGTGGTCGATAAACTGCTTGGTTCGGGTTTCTTCAAGGTCGCTAACGACGATTTCCTCGATCGGTCGAATCTCACTTATTGCCTCAACTTGTGTATATGATTGAATTCCCGCACCGACGATACCGAGCGTTGTCGCGTCGCGAATAGCGAGTTCATCCGTCGCAACCGCTGCGGCCGCGCCAGTTCGCTTCATTGTCAATTCGGTCCCATCCATGAGACTAATGGGTACCGCCGTCTCAGGATCAGAGTAGATCATTGTCCCCATAACAGTTGGAAGTCCGTACTTTTCGCTGTTGTCGGGGTGGACATTGACCCACTTGAGACCTGCTGCATCCCAGTCACCAGTGTCTAGGTATGCAGGCATGGCGCGGAAATCTCCATTGTACTGCTTCAAATCGATATATGACTTCGCCGGCATCTGTGCCATTCCCCGTTCGTAGGATTCGAACGCCTCCCGTACAGCAGGGATGACGTCGGCCATTTCCGCGTTTTCGCGAACATCCTCTTTGGACAGTAGGAGCGTCTGCATACTCGCCATCAAATCATATCAGAGATATAATTCAATTTGTACCGGTAATATTGTCTCATAAACTAGTTTCGTACTGTATTTTGAAAGAGATCTAATATACGAGAGGACGAACACCGATGACTGGGAATTCAAATCAGCGATAACAATATATGGGATTAACAACAATGAGAGAATAGGATGGAATCCAATGAATCTGTCCTTGACTTGGACTACAAATCAAGCGAATCGAGGAATATTCCACACTGGCACAATCCGGAGAACGAATCCATACCAATAATCGAAGGGAGTGGAGCCACTGTAACCGATGCTAACGGAGACTCATTCCTAGATTTTGTTGCATCGCTCTACTGTGTCAATGCTGGGCACGACAACAAACGGATCATCGAGGCAATCACAAAACAACTTGAGAGAATTCCATACGTCTCTTCGGGTAAAGAGAACGATGCCCGAGCAGAATTAGCTTCCGAACTCGCAGCGGTAGCGCCCGAACCGCTCACAGACGTCCTCTTCTCCGTCTCTGGAAGTGAAGCAAATGAACTGGCGATCCAGTTCGCCCGCGAAAGTCAAGATGCGCCGAAGGTCTTGACCCGATGGCAGTCGTATCACGGCAGTACGTATGGCGCAGCAACTCTTACTGGCGACCCAAGCACTCGAAATACGGTCGAAGCACATGCAGCGACGACTGGCAGCGGCAAATTCTTGCCCCCATTGCCTGAAGTATTTGATGCTGAGGGAAGTGAACTCGCGGAAAAAGCAGCAAATCATCTCGAGTTTGTCGTCAAAAATGAGGGACCGGATTCCATCGCCGCGATTATGATGGAACCAGTCGCTGGATCAAGTGGCGGCTACCCAACGCCGTCAGGATACTTCGAGAGAGTCCGAGAGATCTGTGATAAGTATAACATCCTTCTCATCGCCGATGAGGTAATAACCGGATTCGGCCGTTGTGGGAAAATGTTTGCCATGCAAACTGAAAGCGTCGATCCAGATATGATTACGTTCGCAAAAGGTGTAACTGGGTCGTACATTCCGCTTGGCGGTGTCCTCATGCGCGAGGAACTTGGCGATCGCATACGAGACGGTGGGACATTGACTGGGCAGACGTTCGCTGGGCACCCGGTAGCGTGTGCCGCCGGAATTGCCGCGATTCAAGAGTACCAGAACGAGCTCATAGAGAACGTCCAGTCACTAGCGCCCGTACTTCAGGATGAACTCACAGCACTCAAAGAAAAACACGACGTCATTACCGACGTTCGCGGCCGTGGATTCCTTTGGGGAATCGTTGTCAAAGACCCTGAAAGCAGCGAACCTTTCGCAAACTCGTGGGTAGACGCTGACAGCGAGAATCCCGTGGCTGATGTTGCTGAAGAGGCTAAGAAAAATGGACTTCTAGTCGGCGTCGGTCGGCCGGACTATCAACTCCTTATTTCACCGCCACTATGTATCGAAGAGGCAGACATCGCGAATGCAATCGAGGCTCTCGACGAGGCATTCATAAACGTCTTCGAATAGTGTATACCCAATGAACTAACCGGCAACACACGCTCTTATCGGTGGCAGTATACTTCGAAGTTCTCAAGCACCCTAGTCGCGTTGCATTCCTCAAACGAGTACTCACCGTCTGACCAGTCGCTCGGTTGTTCTCGAACACGTTCAGTGAATTCGGGATGGAACTGGACCGTCCAGATCGGTGCCTTGGTGTGACGAGTACAGAAATGCTCGTTATAATCTGTCTCAGCAATAACTTCCATCTCAGCACCGGGTTCGACGACGAGATCAGAGTGAAGGACAGGGACAATCGATTCGATCCCCTCCAGTACGGGGTCGGTCGATTCGACAGTCGTCATTTCAACAAACGTCGCTCGTCGCCGGTCCTCGATGACCTCACCTCCAAGCGCGAAATTAATAAGTTGATGACCGAAGCAAACGCCCAGCAGAGGAACCTGATGATCGAGACACTTTTTTACGAGTTCCATCTGTGCCTCAAACCAAGGATAACCTTCCTCATACACACTCGCTGTACTCCCGCTGATAACGATGCCATCGTAGTCTTCGATCGGAGGGTGGTCGCGGTCTTCAGCATAGACGTGATATTCACTTTCATCGATAAAGTGGGCAATCTCTGGACCGAGATAGCGATATTTTGGCCTCACTTCGTCATCAAGCACAAGTATCATCAGTACTCAATACTGAACGGAGAACAATAAATTATAGTACTTTGACTGTGTTAGAGTACCTACGGAAGCGATAGTGATCAGTTCACATGGCTCTCTATAGAAACGCAAGTCTACGAACTCGAAGGAGTGACCGCACTTACAGTGAATACGCCGGCTTTGGTGTTCTGTGCTGTCCGCGTCGAATCAATACTGCTCTATGGATGACTCCGCTATCTGTTGAGGAAAGGTGAGAGATATGTCAGATGCTACTGCGGAGATGGTTTCTCGACTCGAGCGTGGTGATATTGATCACATCTTCGTCGAGTTTCCGGACATAAACGGAATCTCACGGTCTAAACAGCTCACTACCGACTACTTCCTCGAGAGATGGAAAAACGGATTCACCATGAATCTACTCCTACTAGCGCAGACACCGAGGAACCACGTCCCTGATGGGACTGGGTTCGGCGCGGAAATTGATTACGGTGATGGAGTCGTTCATCCTGATCCCAAGACGTTTCATGTCCTTCCGTGGCGAGACGATGCCGCACGGGTTATCTGCGATTTCAAGTACGATGGTGAGCCGGTCCTTGGTGCACCCCGCACGGTCCTGAAGCGAGTTTTAGAGCAAAATGATCTCGGCTTCGACTTCTACGCTGGGAGCGAGCTGGAATTTTACTTGCTTGAAGAAACAGGTGATGGGTACGGACCGGCGACCTCTGACAACCATGAGTGCGTCACATGGGCGACAGAGGAAATTTCTCAATTCTATAATCGACTCGTCGACTTGGCAGATGATTTCGAAATCGATATTCAGTCGCTTCAGCACGAGCACGGTGCCGGCCAGCTTGAAGTGCTCTTTGATTACGGTCGTCCCCTCGAACAGGCCGATACGACGTTCGAATTCAAGCGCCTCGTCAAACAGGTCGGCCGAGAACGCGATCAATGGCCGACGTTTATGGCGAAGCCATACGGAGATCGAGCCGGAAGTGGCTATCACCTACACGTGAGTGCGTTTGATGGCGATACAAATATACTCGGCAATACAGATGGCCTCTCAAATCAGGGGCGTCACTTCATTGGAGGGTTGATAGAGCACGCAGATTCTCTTGCAGCGTTTGGAACACCGAATATCAACGCCTTCAAGCGCTACAAGCCCGGATCATTTGCCCCGTATACCGCCTCATGGGGGTACGACAATCGGATGAGTGCCATCCGAATCCCACCAGGAGTTGTCCGCGCAGAAAACCGCATTGCCAGCGCAGAGGCCAATCCATACCTTGTCATCGCGAGTACGATTGCAGCGGGATTACACGGAATTCGACAGAGGATCGAACCATCAGAGCCAGTTGTTGGGGATCCAACTGGAAACCGGCCGAAATTACCCCAGTCACCCGAACTTGCACTGAGGGCGTTAGAAAACGATGATGCACTCGCAGAGATACTCGGTTCAGATATCATCCAAGTGTATACCGCATCAAAACGGCGCGAGCTTCAGGCCTTCCGTGATCACGTTACACAGTGGGAGCGCGATCAGTACGTAAAAACTCTCTAGTCGACCAGTTGAACGTGGTCCAAAAGGAGCAGTGTTCGTCACCCGACTGGTGCTAAATTTCTCGGTTCAGATTGTCAACTGTTTTCTGAAGTCGGTTACTGCTGTTCGGCAAGTCGAGGAGCGATATTCTTGAACGCTTCAAGATGCTCGTCGATATGTTCTTCCTCGTGCTGAACACTGATTGTCCATTGTTGTGAGGCGTGGTGCGGATGTGGGAGAACACCCTGGTTGAGCATCGCAAACCAATAGTTCTCGTGGAATTCCTCGTCGATGTGCTCGAGATACTCTCGATAGTTATTGACCCGCTCGTCAGTGAAATGGACAATCCCCTGTGAATTGACGTTCTTGACATGGCCAGTGATTCCAGCGTCTGTCATAATCTCCTCGTAGCCAGCAGCGAGTTTCTCGCCAAGATCGTTGACGTGCTGGTAAGCGTCGTCCGTGAGAACATCTCGGAGAACAGTCGTAACCGCTCGCAGAACCAATGGGTTTCCATTGTACGTTCCGAAGTGAGCGGCTCCGTTTTCAATCGTCCGCATGACCTCTTCACGGCCACCAAAAGCGCCAACTGGATAGTTACCGCCAATGCTCTTGGCCATCGCAACGAGGTCGGGTTCAACGTCGTAGTACTCCGTGGCACCGCCCGGTGCAACCTTAACACCCGTCTTTACTTCGTCAAAGATGTAGACGATACCATACTCGTCACAGAGTTCGCGGAGACCCTGAAGAAACTCCTTGTATGGCTGCGTGACACCGACGTTCATAACGATCGGTTCAACAATGAGTGCGCCGATCTCATTGACGTGATTCCGCATAATTTCCTCGATAGCGTCGAGATCATTCCATGGTGCAATTTCAACCGTATCAGCGATTGCCTCCGGAACGCCATCACTTTCGATAACTTTAGCCGGGCGCTCAGGATGACCAAGTTTTCCCTTCGGTGTGGATTTGCTAATCAGCACAGCATCGTGGACACCATGGTATGATCCTTCAATTTTCAGGAGTTTATCCTTGCCCGTATACGCTCGCGCGGTACGGATCGCATGCATCGTACTCTCTGTACCGCTGTTCGTGAACCGAACAAGGTCAACCGGGTCCCATCGCTTTTTGAGTTCTTTCGCGGCCTCAGCAAGGAGATTATGCGGGTGTGTGAACAGAGTCCCGTTATCGAGTTGGGATTTAATTGCTTCAGTGACGGCGGGATGAGTGTGACCAACCATCCCAGCTCCATTGTTCATATCGAAGTCAAGGTAGCTGTTATCATCGACGTCATGCAAATGAACACCCTCCGCTCGATCGACCACAAATGGGTGAGGATCCCACGCTCGATACGTACTCGCCACGCCTGCTGGGACGTGTGACTGAATTTCGTCGTACCGTTCTTTACTTGTCGCTGTTCGATTGATATACGTAGATTCGAGGTCGTCCCAAATCTCCATGTATCTACTTTCTGCATAGGTAGTCATAAGCATTTATACTAGATTTAGTCATATATCGGACAGAGGGAGACAGACCACACTAGAAATCCGCTAATCGCGCTACCGGCGGGTGAAATCAAACAACCTCTGCGTCCACCTACACACTACCAGGTCAGCAATGACTGCCTTGTGTGACGATAGCAGCTTATCATTCAACGTTCAGAGAACGTATGTACCTAGTGCATTTTGATGACACCAACCTACACAATAGGAATATAAAAGAACAGTATCTATGGAATAGGTCCGCAATGGTAGCATGTTGAGACCACCCACCAATGATTACAATAGTACCGTCGTAATAATCAGCAGAGAAGTGGAGAAAACATCCAAATTATATAAACTAGAAATCACAGGTGCTGGTATCATGTGACAAATGTCATGGTTTGACTACCCTCACTGGACATATAAAAGTACGTTATACGTGCGAGTATATATGTACAACTTCAATCTGTCTGTTACCCACCTAATGTTTCAAGAACCGGTCTAAACCATACAACAGTATGTTTGTAAAGTACTGGATAGACACTTATACACCTTAGTGGTAATGCATGAAGTTCAAGAAACAGTTAATAGAATATCTTATAAATAGTCGTTCATATACGAATCCTCAATCTCTTTTTCTAACTCATCCACAGATTCTATAAGGAGTTCTGGTAGTTTATCGGTAAACCGATCACCAGAGAATCGATATTTCGGACCCACAATAGCGATGGCACCCAAGACGCTCCCATCAGGATTTTTTATTCGTCGTCCTACTTCACATAATCCATTAACATATTCTTCACTAGTAAAAGCGACACCCTGATTGCGGATTTTTTCTAACTCATCTAAAAGGGCTGCCTTGCTGGTAATCGTCTGTCCCGTCTGTTCAGGGAGTTTCCATTCGTTGATTATCTCTTCAACATGATTATTAGGGAGCTCAGCAAGAATCGCTTTTCCGGTCGCAACGGTGTGTAGATGATAGTAACTTCCGGCAGGAGTATCTGAGTTAGAAATGCGACTTTCTTTAGATGGGTATTGACTACTCGGATGAAACGATTCGTGTACAAGAATACCACGGTTATTATTTCTAACAACGAACTCAACTTCTTCACTCGTTTGCTTAGCAAGTTGATCAACAGTATTTTTAGCAAGTGTATATGCATTTTTCCGGGTTCTCGCATACAAGCCATGGTTGAGAAACCGCAGTCCAATATGATACATTTCACCTTCTTTTACAATATATCCGTTTTCAATGAGTGTTCGAAGGTGGATGTGGATTGTACTTTTGGCCATCTCTAACTCTGAAACTAGCTCGTTTACCGTTGCCCCATCGAGATCTTGAATCGTATTTATAATTGAAAAAGATCGTTCCGTCGTCTTTGCTGTTTGTTTTGCCATGTTTTCCCTTATAGTTGCTAGCGTATATAAGTACGTGTATGATGGACGTTTAAAAGTAAATAATGCGTCGAGAAGGACAATACCGATCAATCAGCACAACTGTATCTAAACCACAGTGTGGTTGCAACCAGCTCGAGTTCAGCGATCGTAACTCCAACTTATAATACCAAATATATATTGTAAGATGCAAAAAGTTTATTGCAAATAAATACGAATGTTGAGTCGGAATGCCTACGGTTAAATGAGGTTGTCAGCCATGTCTCCTCTAAAAATAGGCAGGCATTCCAAACCTTCAGAATATTGTTAATGATATAATTGATAGACAAATTAAATTGCTATAGGTATATTAAAGATTTTACAATATGCTCTTAGAACCATCTTTGAATCGTACTCTGACCCACAAAGACTCTCCGTCACAAGAGTATACAGAAATCACAAGATAGAGGATGTACTTTTGTTGCATAAATGGTTTTATTATATAATATATTAGATTAAATATCAGACGTGGATACGTATTCAAACTCAGTACCTAGTTCTCCAAACCGATCCGCATCGAAGGCTTCCGTCGAAAAAGTAGCGTTTTCACCAGTTAGACGCTGACGGACAATAGGACCAACAATAGGAGAAGCCATAATTCCCATTCCATTAAATCCTGTGGCAATTATGAGGTTATCTGGGGCATCTATCGGAGCATCAATTATCGGTCGCGTATCTGGTGTTGCAGTGTCAATGCCAGCCCATCCGTTGACCAGTTCAGCACTCTCGAATCCATCAACAAGTTCCGGAACATAGTCCGCAACCTCGAGGATAAATGATTCATCTGCATCACTCGAACTTTGTGTTGGATCATCAACTGTGTGATGACTACCTCCGATTAGCAAATCACCATTTTCTTCCGGTCGAAAGTACAGATGTTCTGTTCTGATTCTTCCTAAGGGAAAATCACTCTCTAATGATTCATTTGGATCAAGAATAGCACATTGTGTTCGATATGGTCGAATAGGTATATTAACCTCAGCAGGTAAAAGCTCTCGTGTACGCCACCCTGCTGCAACAACTACTGTCGATGATTCATAATGACCGTTATTTGTATCGACACCAACGACCTTCCCACCTTCAACAACGATATTTTCTACTTCGATACCAGTCTCGAACACGGCGCCTTTTTCTTCTGCAAGAGCCTTCAGAACAGTTGTATAGGTATAAGGATCTACCCAACCGGTATCTCCGTAGTGGACAGCCCCTACAAAGGATTCGAGATTAAACTGCGGATATCGTTTGGTGACTTCGTGTGGTTCAAGGTATGAAACAGGAAACCCATTCTGGGCGAGTTCGGCAGCCCGTTGTCGTTCATGATCTTCATCAGCTTTGGCAACAAAATCAAGTCGATCTCGCTCAATGAAATCGAACTCTTGGGTACCGTCAAGCTTTTGGAAAAAATCATTCGTATAGTGAGCAACATCGGGAAGGTCTCCATAGAAGAGTGTCGGTGCGACAATTCCGGCTGAAAGACCTGTTGCTCCTGCAGCTATACCACTACGATCTAATATAACAACATCGTGATCAGTGGCAAGTTCTAATGCCGTATGACACCCAGCAACTCCTGCACCAATTACGATTACTGTTTTTTCATTAATTTGACTGTTTGTCATCTCTATTTGTTATTTTATTTCAATGGTCATAAGTGTGTGGGCGAGATTAAAATGGAGATGATATCACACATATGTAGAGGAAGTTATTGATTAGGGGGTTGAATTGGATCTATTATGAGAGAATTGTAATGGTTCGGTCTGTTCGCTCGCTGTCTCGTACCACTCCCGAGCGAACACCTAACAGAAGGCGGTGATGGCCACGTCGATTCACGTCTCGTGAAACGGTCCAGCACTGCGATGATTTCGCTGTTCGAGACAGGCATCTGTTCACCGTCGATCCACGACTCGAACGACTGATTCGAGGCCGCGTAATCGACTGCATGTTCGTGATTCCGTTTGAGTGCATTGGTATATGTATACAAAGTCACGGTGAGAACTACGAAGTCAAGACGACTGCGTTCTCGCGGGACCAGCCGACCTGGATCGACTCTCCGGTCGATCTGTATGCTCCCTGATCTCGGATCTGCATGTCAACCGTTAGTTGTTGTCCGTTTTCAAGGCGGACGACAAACTTCCCGAGATTCCCTTTGTATATCTCTTCGACGACCTCGCCGCGGAACTCGTTGTCCTGCCCGCGGGCGTCGTCACCGAGTCGAATTTTTTCTGGCCTGATCGCGAATGACGCGGAACTGGATGTGACGTCGTTATCGCGAGAGACGGCGAACGAAAGACCGTCTGTCTCAATTACCGCACCAGTGTCGGTCTCACGATACGTACCGCGGACGAGATTCGTTTCGCCAATGAAGTCCGCAACAAACTCCGTTTCAGGCTGTTCGTATATTTCGGTCGCTGTCCCGAGTTGTTCGATATCTCCTCCATTCATAACCGCGATCTGGTCGCTCATTGTCAGCGCTTCCTCCTGATCATGGGTGACGTAAACGAACGTGATCCCAAGTTCTTCTTGCAGATTTTTCAGTTCAACCTGCATGTTCTTTCGGAGTTTAAGGTCGAGTGCGCCGAGTGGCTCGTCGAGTAATAACACTGCAGGTTCAGTGATGAGCGCTCGAGCGAGCGCAACACGCTGTTGCTGTCCCCCCGAAAGTTCACTGATCATACGATCCTCGAACCCCGGTAATTCGACGAGTTCCAGTGCCTCGGTGACGCGAGCGTTGATTTCCTCGTTCCCGTGGCGTCCAATCAGGTTGTCAAGCGACGCACGTATACCGCTTGCTCGAGAGACGGTACCGCCGTCGGTAGCGCGAGGGGAGGAGATACCCTGCATTTTGAGTCCGAAGGCAACGTTCTCACCGACGGTCATGTGGGGAAAGAGTGCATACGATTGAAACACCATGCTGGTATCGCGTTCAAACGGCGGAACACGATTGACGCGATCGTCTCTGACGTAGACGTCTCCCTCCGTGGGTGTCTCAAATCCCGCGATACACCGTAACGTCGTCGTCTTGCCGCAGCCGCTCGGACCGAGTAGCGTGAGGAATTCGCCACGTTCGATTGAAAGCGAAACATCATCAACTGCAGTCACGTCATCGAAGCGTTTCGTGACGTTCTCAAGTTGGACGTCGTACTGGCTCATGTATTGATCACGCGTTTGTTATTTCAGTCCACGCTTCGTCGTAGATTGTGGTTGCGTCGCCAATATTCTCGATATATTCGAGTTCATCCATCGTATCGTCATCGGGGTAGATGGTCTCGTCGTCGAGAATCTCGTCGTAGATGTGCTCCTCGGCCGCCTCGTTTGGACTACCGTAGTAAGTATAGTTTGTGACCTCAGCCCCATTTTCAGCATCAAGGAAATAATCGATGAACTCGTGAGCGGCGTTCGGGGACTGTGCTTCCGAGGTGATCGCTGCAGTGTCGACCCAGACGACGCTTCCCTCTTCCGGGATTATATAGTTAATCGGAGAACCTTCGTCTTCATCCTCGGTTTCCCACATCGATGCCATAATTTCTCCGGACCAGCCGTGGACAGGACTGTTTTCCTCATTGATCAGATCGGTTCCGAATCCACTCGATTTGTATGTTCTGAGGAGATCTTTCTGTTGAATAAGTAGTTCTTTAGCCTCTTCAATTTCGTCTTCGTCGGTCGTGTTCAATGAGTATCCCAACAACTTGAGCGCGGCACCGATACTCTCGCGCATATCATCAAGCATCGTCATCTGGCCGGCCCACTCTTCGTCCCACATTGCCTCCCAAGAAGTGATCTCGACGTCCCCAATCAGATTTTCGTTCCAACCAATTCCAGAAGTCCCCCACTGATACGGTACCGAGTACCGATCGTCACCGGGATCGTACGGTGCATCCCGAAACATCTGCGAGAGATTCCCGAAATTCGAGAGCCGATCAAGATCGATCGGCTGGATCATCTCTTGTTCATGAAGAACGTTCACCATGTAATCACTCGGGAAGATGAGATCGTACTGATCGGTCCCACCTGCGTTGAGGGCGTTGAACATCTCTTCGTTCGAGGTGAAGTTCGAGACGTTCACGTCGATATCGTATTCGTCCTCAAAACTCTGGACGAAGCCGTCCGGCCAGTAATCTCCCCACTGAAAGATATTGAGCGAGTCCTCCGCTTCGTCACCAGCTGTGTCGGTACCGAACCAGTCAGTGAGACAGCCCGCAGTCCCAACGAGTCCAACCGATCCTGCCGCGCCGAGGACCGTTCGCCTATCATATGAACTATGTTCACGCGTCTCAGTCATTTCGACTCTTTTCGACAAATGGACCGATGTCGTGATAAAGATTATGGGTAAATTGGTCTACAGAACGATAGTTTTTGGAAGGAGTCAACGGATCGGTTACCAGGTCGGCCCTTCGATCCACTGTGCAAGTGCGACAAGGAACATGGTCACTACCAGGATCAGTGTCGCGACGACGTTGACGCCGGGGGAGATCCCCTGTCGAACCATCGAGAAAAAGAAAATCGGGAGGGTATTTTCGTTCCCGATCACAAAGAAAGTGACCACGAAGTCGTCGAAGCTCATCGCGAACGCGAGTAACGATCCGGCTATCACACCCGGTTTAATCGCTGGGAATGTCACGTATCGGAACGTCTCGAGTTCGTTTGCACCGAGATCCTGTGCCGCCTCTTCGAGCGTCCGGTCAAAGCTCCGAAGCCTAGCGGCGACGACGACGGCGACAAAGCTAATGCCAAACGAGATATGTGCAATCATTGCCGTGTGGACACCCAAGCTCATCCCGATCATGTTGAAGAACAATAACAACGAAATACCCATGACGATGCTGGGAATGATGATCGGCATGTAAACGAGTCCGAGGAACAGGCCTTTTCCGGGGAACTCGTATCGATCGAGCGCAAAGGCAAGCATCGTCCCAAAGACGGTGCTGACGACGACCGTGACGATGGCGATTTCAATCGAGTACAATAGCGAGTTGAATGCGGCGGCAGGATTAACTCGTGCGACGGTTTCGCCCGCCAGCAGTGCCCGGTACCACTCAGTCGTGAATCCTTCCCAGACGACGGCGTACCGCGAGTTATTGAACGAGAGGGCAACGACAACAATGATTGGAATGTAGAGGAACAGGTATACCAACAGCGCCTGAATTGCAAGACCAATCGTCCCGTATTCGAAGATACGAGAACGGGCCCGGCGGAACCGTTGTCCAATCGAAAGGTCGTCGCTATCGGCGAGACTCATACCAGATCACCCTCACCGTACCGCTGGTAGATCCAGATAGACAAGAGCATGACGCCCATCAGAACGAACGAGGCAGCGGCACCGAGCGGCCAGTTTCCGGAGGCTCCGAACTGGTTAGCAATGAAGTTGCCGATCATCTGACTGTTGGTGCCGCCGAGCAACTCCGGAATGACGTACGCACCAGTACTTGGGATAAATACAAGGATACTCCCCGCAACGACGCCGGGCATCGAGAGCGGAAAGATCACGCGACGGAATGCCTCGAAACGATCGGCACCGAGGTCCATCGCGGCTTCGTGCAAGGTGAAATCGAGTTGTTCGATGCTCGCATAGACCGGCAAGATCATGAACGGAATCCAGATGTAAAGCAGCCCCGTGAATACCGCGAACTGCGTATTCATTAGTGAGGTACCCGCCTCATAAAATGGAAGGATTCCGAGAGCGGTCGTCACGAGACTGTTCGAGGAGAGCAAGAGTTGGATCGCGTACACTCTGACCAAGTACGACGCCCAGAACGGCAGGATGATAAGTACGAGCAACAGGTTTCGATACTCCTCCGGGGCGATGTGGCCGATGTAATAGGCCGTCGGATAGCCGACAACGAGCGCTGTCGCCGTTGTCACCAATCCGTACGCAATGCTTTTGAGCGTCAGTTGGACGTACGGTGTCGGTTCGCCAGCGGCAAGGCTAAATTCGAACGGAAGCAGACTCTCGACGATCCACGCCACCGTCCACCAAATCGCCTGAGGGATCGACACATCAGACGGTGCAAAAAAGAGTCTGTATTGCTGCAGTCCAAGGTTTTCTGCGCCGAGCAGTACCTCTCCAAACGCCCCGCGTTCGCCGAAGCTGTAGTAGAACATCACGCCGAGTGGAATGAGGAAGAACACCGTCAACCAGAACGCACTCGGTGTGATATTTACGAGTAATCCCGTCAACCGGTGACGGCGAATCGTCCGAATTGCCCGCCGGAGCATTGTCGGTTCTTGACTTTCGACACTGGATTGTGCTTCCATGCGTGTCCTTCTCGATCAGTGTGTTTCCCGGTAACAAATAACTTTTGACGAAATCGTGTGAGATCAGTCATCGAACCGAGATTAGTAGTGCTGGCTGCGGGGAACCAGAGTCAGTTCAGCGCTTTACAACCACGGAATCGACGTGATGGAACTGCCGATTCGCAAGATTCTGAAGCCCGATAGCGGTTTGGAAGGGGCGTGTTACCGCTTGAGTATGCCTCGCTCGAGTGATCGCTTTCTAGACGATGGGAGATACTGTATTAATTCGCTAGATACTCTATTTCTCCAAAGATTTATTGGTCCACCCTTCGTCGGTATCTTCGATGAGCCTTGGTGACGAGGAGCACGAGCACGATCATGCTGAATTGCTGCGCGAACGAACACCCTCAAGCGAAGCGTTTCACGAGCGCGCTGCAGCGGTGACACCGCTGGGAGTCGAATCAAACGTTCGGGCGTTCGATCCGTACCCCTTCTACGTCGACGAAGCGGATGGGTCGTACGTATACGATATCGACGACAACGAATATCTCGATTTCCTGTTGGCACTGGGTCCAACTATCCTCGGCCACGGTCATCCAGAGGTTCGTGAGGCAGTGAAAGCACAGGTCGACACTGCAGATCTGACGGCGACGCCGCAACCGATCGCAATCGAGTTTATGGAAAAAATCGCCGAGTTGACGCCGAGTATCGAATCGGTTCGACTGGCGAACAGCGGTTCCGAGGCGACGATGCATGCCATGC
Organism: Natronorubrum aibiense; assembly: GCF_009392895.1. GTDB lineage: Archaea > Halobacteriota > Halobacteria > Halobacteriales > Natrialbaceae > Natronorubrum > Natronorubrum aibiense. The sequence goes on from NZ_CP045489.1 coordinate 398,089, forward strand.
GCGTCGCTCGTTCGTATACCGGGCGAGATATGATCGCCAAACCTGAAGGCGGATACGCGGGCGCACATGACTACGCGCTCCAAAGCGTGTACGCCAGCGAGGAGGCGCTCGGTCCTGCAGATCGGCCAAACACCGTTTCATACGGGACGGGTATTCCGGACGTGATTAGCGACACCGTTGTCGCGTTCCCGTTCAATGATAAGGAAGCGACCGAAGATATCCTCCGTGAATACGCCGACGATCTCGCGGCGGTGATTATCGAACCCGTGATGTTCTCGGCGGGTTGTCTCAAGCCCCGCGACGGCTATCACGAGTTCCTCCGCGAACTCACCGAAGAGCTCGATATTATCCTCATCTGGGATGAGGTGATGACCGGCTTTCGACTCGGTCTCGGAAGCGCACAGGAGCGATTCGGCGTCACACCCGACATGACTACCTTCGCCAAGGTTGCCGGAGGGGGCTACCAGACCGGCGGATTTGGTGGTAAAGCCGAAATCATGGCCGAAATCGAGCCGCCGGAAAAAAAGGAAGACGAGAAATGGCATGCCTCCGCGTTCCACGGTGGGACTTACAACGGCCATCCAGTCTCTGCCGCAGCCGGTCTGAAGACTCTCGAAATATTGGAGCGAGAGGACGTCTACGATCACATCGAACAAATGGGTGAGAAACTCTTCGGTGGTCTCCAAGAGGTCGCTGACGACGTCGGGCTTCCAGTCAACGTCCAGAACGTCGGCTCGATGGGGCAAGTCTATATGACCGACGCGGATATCCACTCCTACCGCGACAGCTGGAAGGCAAACGAAGAACAGTTCGCCGATTGGTGGCTCGAGGCCGCCGGACGCGGCGTGCTATTTGGCAACCCGATGCAGGGTGAGCGTTTCTTCACGACGTATACCCACACCGAGGAGGAAATCGACCACGCGCTGGAGATAGCTGAGGAAGCGTTCCGTGCAGTCAATCATCCGTACGACGGTTAACTGCCCATCTGAACTCGAACCACAAATCTCTGGAACTGACGTATGCTTTCACGAGTATGGCAGAACGGGCAACGTCAAACGGGATAACAGTTATTTCCAGTTCGGCGTCCAGATCAGTTTTAGCATTCCTGCTCGCGGTGAGCCACAATAAGTTCGCTACCGGCGTCGAGCAACGACTCAAGTCGGCCGCTTGTGGGCGTCTCAGCGTACAACCGCATCTTTGGTTCAGTTCCGCTCGGTCGGATGAGGATCCAGGAGCCATCCTCAAGGAGTAGTTTATAGCCATCGAGAGAAACAGTGTCAACCACGGACTGGCCGGCAACAATATCAGGAAGTTCCGCTTCGAGAGATGAGATGACAGCATCTTTCTGCTCGTCAGGGCAATCGACACTAACCTTGTCAGCATGGATTTCGCCGTAGGTTTCGAAAAGGCGGTCAAGCCTGCTGTCGATCGGTTCGCTCGAAGCCACCGCGGCGGCCAGCAACGCGACAAGCACGCCGTCTTTTGTGCCGATGTGACCGTCAATGGTGAAGCCGCCTGACTCCTCGCCACCAAAAAGGCCGTTGTACGTCGCCATACCGTCTGCGATCCACTTGAAGCCGACTGGAACTTCGTGCACTTCAGTCCCGTGCATGTCTGCGATTCGGTCAATTAGGAACGTTGTTGAGACTGTCCGAATAGCGGACCCCGTCACTGATGCATCCCCAAGCAGCGCCTCGTAAATTGTTGCGAAGAGAAGATGACCGCTTAGTACCCCTCTATCGGGGGTACAAACCGTGATTCGGTCGGCATCGCCGTCGTTCGCGATGCCGAGATCAGCGTCGTGCGCGTCGACAATCCCCGGCAACTCGGCGAGCGTTTCGGGATTCGGTTCAGGTGCATTCCCACCGAACGTCGGATCGCGATCGCAGCGGTGGCGGATGACCGTCGCACCGGCGGACTCGAGTAACTCGTCGGTAATACCCCGACCACTACCGTGGATCGCGTCGTAGACGACGGTGAGGTTAGAGAGGTCGGTGTCGAAGTACCGGTCAGTGAGTTCAAGTGCATGAGTCCTGTGGGAGTCAACAGGATTGAAGCGGCTGACAGTGCCGTGTTTCTCCTCCGGGAAGACCTTTGGAGGCGCGATATGAGCTTCTATCGCGTCAGTGATTGAGGGAACCGCAGATTTTGCATCACCGGGAACGAACTTCACGCCGTTGTATTCCGGCGGGTTGTGTGAGGCCGTTACGATGAGGGCACCAGCGAGATCCCGGTTGACGACCGAATAGGCGATTACAGGGGTTGGCAGATCCCTATTAGTGAGCAGGACATCGAACCCATTACTCGAGAGGACGTCCGCGAGACTCGCTGCAGCGTCAGCTGATGTTTCTCTGGCGTCGTAACCGACAGCGACCGGTTTCTCGGATGGTTCTACTCCTTGCGTTTCCGTGAGATACGTTGCGACCCCCTGCCCAACCATTCGAACGTTCTCGTCCGTAAAGCGTTCTCGCGTCGCTCGCCAGCCGCCAGTTCCGAAGGCTATCCGACTCATGTGATACCATACCGAGACGAGAGTCATAAACGCTCGCCCGTGGGCGGTGTCTGAGACCACCACCCAAAGTTAAGTCAATTCGGTGGCTGTGTACCGGTAATGTACGCCGTAGCCGTCGATCTCGGTGCAACGAACGTCCGTGCAATCGTCGGCGACAAAAACGGGACGATCGTCGGACGAGCCAGAGCTGAAACCCCGCAAGGACCGACCGCAGCTGCAATCACCCAGGCGGTGCTCGACGTAGTTCGCGACGCGTGTCGAGACGCAGCACTCAACCCGTCGTCAGTCGTCGGCGCTGGAATCGGGTCAATGGGGGCGATCGACCGAGCTACCGGCACGGTCGCGATCTCGTCGAACCTGGGAGCTGGTACGGATGCAAGTACTGGTTCCAATCCCGGTTCTGGTACCGGCTTCGAACTTGACCCAATCCCGCTTGTCGATCCGCTCGCAAACCTGATCGAAAGCGATTCGGTCGTTCTGCTCAACGACACACTGGCCGGTGCAATCGGGGAACATCATCATACCTACCCCGATATCGATTCATCCGTCTACCTCACACTCTCCTCCGGTATCGGCGCCGGCGTGATAAGCAACGGTATTCCACTTCTAGGTACCGATGGAAATGCCGGCGAGGTTGGCCACATGACGATCGATGCTGCCGGTCGCCTCCCCTGTGGCTGCGGCGCGGCTGGCCACTGGGAGGCCTACTGCTCGGGGAACAACATTCCTGCGCTCGCTCGCCTGCTGTCCGAGGCGGACAAGAATGATGGGACGCCCGTTGAGACGACGCTCCCACTCAAGTCCGAGTCGCTCACCGCAAAACAGATCTTCGAGCATGCCGGATCGGATCTGTTCGCCACACGCGTCGTCGACCGCATCGCTGAGCTAAACGTACTTGGGATGGGAAACCTGATCAATGCGTACGCGCCCGATGTCGTCAGTGTCGGTGGCGCAGTCGCGCTCAACAATCCATCGCTCGTCATAGATCCGATTTGTGAACGGATCGAGTCACAACTCGTCGTTCATACGCCCGAAATCGTGTGCAGCGACCTCGGCGAACAAGCCGTGCTGTACGGAGCACTTCGCTGCGCGTTCACCGGGAAAATCGAGCCCTAACCGGTGGTCTAGCGGTCAGAACCGCTGGTCATCGGTGTCGTAGAACCACTCTTCAGGATATGGATACCACCAGTCGTGGACTTTTGGGTTCCAGTCGATGACGCCCATTTTCGTCTGTCGGAACGCATCAAGCCCCTGTCGGCCGAGTTCGCGGCCGATACCGGAGTGTTTCCAACCGCCGAACGGAATCGCGTCGTTGTCGATCATCGGATTGTTGATCCAGACCATACCAGCTTCTAGCGACTCGTATGCTTGCATCGCCTCCTCGAGGTCCGTCGTAAAGACTGACGCACCCAGTCCAAATTCGGAGCGGTTAGCCTCAGCAATCGCTTCCTCAAAGCTCTCGACTCGGCATATCGGCGCGATGGGGCCGAACACTTCCTCGCGGATGATCTCCATCTCCGGCGTCACGTCCGTCAACACCGTCGGCTCGTAGAACCAGCCTGTTTCCTGGTCCGGCGGCACGCGACCGCCACACTCGAGTGTCGCCCCCTTTTCGAGGGCGTCGTCAACCAATCGTTGTACGTTGTCTCGGGCAGCCTCGCTGACGAGCGGGCCGATCTCGCTGGAGTCAAATCCGTTGCCGACCCGAAGTTCCTGCGTCATCTCAATGAGGCCGTCGACGAACTCATCGTGGACAGCGTCATGGACGTAAAACCGCTCGGCGGACGTACAGACCTGACCGGAGAGGTGGAAAGCTGCCGTTGTCGAGCCAGCGACTGCAACATCCATTGGGGCGTTTTCAGTGACGAGCAGCGGGTCGTTGCCGCCAGCTTCGATGACAGCTGGCATCAACTGATCGGCACACGACGTACTTACCTTCCGACCGGTTTCGACGCCGCCAGTGAATGCGACGGCATCCGTCCCGTCCGACTGAATCATCGCCTGTGCAGTTTCGCCGCGGCCGGTAAGACACGAGACCAGGCCATCGGGTAGCTCTCGGAAGTGCTTCATAAACTGGAGCGTCGAGAGCGGCGTCTGTTCGGATGGTTTAACGATAACCGCATTCCCGGCCGCGAGGGAAGCGGCGACCGTCCAGGCCGTCAGTAAGACGGGGAAGTTCGATGGAACGATATGAACGGTGACGCCGTAGGGAAACGCCCGGTCGAACTGAAACGATTCCGCCTGTGTCGAGCCGGGAACGTTTCCCTGTTCGTCGCGTGCCATTTCGGCGTAGTACCGGAAGATTCCCGCGACGTTTGCGAGTTCACCTTCCGATTCAGGGTAGGGCTTCCCGTGCTCGCTCGTCATCAGCTTCGCGATGCGCTCGAAGTCGTCCGCTTCGATCGAATCAGCAACGTCATGAAGGTGGGCTGAGCGCGTTCCTGCGGGTTCTCGTCCCCATGCCGACTGCACTTCAACGGCTTTCTCAATGATGGCTTCGATTTCGTCAGAGTTGCAGACGGCGACGGTTCCCACCGACTCCTCGGTCGCAGGATCGATGACGTTCATCGACTCGAGTGACTCGCTCTCTCGGAACGTCCCGTCGGCGAAGATGTGGCGTCCGAATGGATCGAATGCAGTCATCGGTGCCCACCTCGTCGGCGAAGTTCGCCGCGCTGGTGCTGGCTGCGGGCGAGCCGGCGATCGGACGATGTCTGTCTCATGAGTATCTCTCGTTCATCGGCACATGTACACTTTACGCACGGTTTCGTGGACGCAGCAGGTTCCGGTCCAGCCGGCTGGGAACATTGCGATCGTTCCCGGCTCGATTTCGGTGACAGTACCGTCTTTATGTGTATAGGTCGCGCTGCCCTCGAGGAAGTGGCAGAACTCGTCTCGCTCAACCGTACACTCCCAGTGGCCGGGCGTACAGGACCAGATACCGCTTTCCGACTCGCCGTCAGGTCCGGTGTAAAGAATCATCCCTGCCGTGTGGGACTCACCCTCGATCATGTCTGGAACCGGACCCCAGTCGTCGAGGTCATCGATGTCGATCTCGGTCGGGTTCCTAAGCACGCTCGCGGCCGGTGACTCGCTGTCGATCGGTGGTTCCTCAGGCATGGCTCTCCAGCAGGTCGTCGAGCAGCGTTGCCGCCTTTTTTGTGCCGCTATTTTCCTGCATATCGGCGGCTGTTGTCGCGACGTTTGCCTGAATCTCCTCGTCTGTCAGACAGGTCTCGAGTGCGTCAGCAAACTCGTCGGCGGTCCAGTTGGAGCGGTGGAGTTTGATACCATGGTTCGTCTCGTCAAGTCGCGTCGCATTGTCCTGACCATCCCAGACGTATGGCATGACGATTGCCGGCTTCCCGTAGTAGAGACACTCGTTGAACGTATTGTTTCCGCCGTGGTGGATGACGATGTCGGCCTGAGAGATTACTGACTGCTGCGGGAACCAGCTATCGATTTCGACGTTGTCAGGAATTCGGTCCTCATTGTATTCATCGATGTACTCGCCGACGTTCACAAGGAAACGGTACGGCTGTGTTCCGAAGAAGTCGATAAGCCGATTCATCAATTCTGTATCACCCGCACCAAGGCTTCCGTAGCTTAGGTACACCAGCGGGTCGTCCTCGTTGCCGATCGACGGCACCTCGTAGGTCTCGCTCTCCTCTCGAAGACAGCCGTTGAGGTACTGGAACCGATCCGGATCGAGTTCGTTCCAGCGGTCCCAGCGCAGTCGTTCGGGGTACTTGAGCAAGTTGAGATACGGCGAGGGCTCGAGGAACAGTCCTCGCGGATACGGATCCTCGCCGTGTTCTCTGAGGAAATCGTTAAAATCATCGTGTACCGGTGCGATCAGTTCCTTGTATCGGCGTTCAAACTCGTGGTGACTCTCCATATCGTCCGCCCGACAGCCCGACAGGTACGGCGGGATGTTAGAATCGGGTATTTCATTCTCTGAGCAGGAGACGATTCGGACCCAGGGAACGCCGTACTGTTTGATAGCTGGGAACAGAACGACGTTGTCGACGCAGATCAGATCCGGATCAACCTCCTCCAACACGTCCGGTAGTTCCTTCTGGGCCCACTTTGCGGTCTCAACGATGGCATCCCAGCACTCGGTAATATAGTTGTCAAGCTGGTCGTAGGGTTCCTTGTCGAAGTTCGGGATGTGCTTATTAATGAAGTCATCCCAGTACTTCGCTTTCTCGTCGGCAGTCAGAGATGGGTTTGCCATATTGACCTCATAGGTCTCGAACCCGTGGTTTTCGAACACTTCTGCCATCGGTGGGTCGGTGAGGAAGACGGGCTCGTGACCGAGCTCTCGACACTCCTGTGCGATCCCAACTGAATTGAGCGCTGGGCCGTACGCCGCTTCGGGGAAGAACGCGATCGTCTTGCCGTCGCTCATGAGCGGTTCACCCCGTCACAGACGTCGGTCATTGCGCAACAGTTGTCGTTCGGACCCCGTATGGTGTTTTTACCCATGACTGTGTATCACTGACTCATACATCATAAATCATGCGCCGAATCAGAATTGCAGGTGGTGTTCGGAGTTCAGATCCATTCAAGCCATGTTGGCGTTTTACGTATGGTGAAATGTTATGTACCACCACAGCAATCACATACCATGGGCGAGACCACCACGGCACGGCCGGTTCGAACAACCAAGACATCCTTTCGGATCATCGAGTTCGTCCAAGATCATGAACACACGACACTGACAGAGATCGCAGACGGTGTCGACATTGCCTACAGCACGGCACACAACCACCTCGCAACGCTCTGCGAAGAAGGTTGGCTCGTCGAACAAGACGGTGTATACGAAATCGGGCTCAAATTTCTGCACCTCGGGCGGTCAGCGTACTACCGAACACCGCTGTTCAACATCGCCCGACGGCACGTGAGTGAACTTGCCGAACAGATAAATCTGGAAGTTGAATTTCTCGTCGAGGAGCACGGCCGACTCATTTCCATCGCCGATGTCATCCACGAACCGAAAGGCTACGGTAACCCCGATGAAAGCACGTGGAGCGATGGACGGTACTACTACATGCACAACACCGCCTCAGGGAAGGTGATCCTGGCCGAACTTCCGGACGACCGGGTTGAGGAGATTCTCGATCGATGGGGACTCCCCGCACAAACACCCTACTCAGTCACTGATCGTGAGCAACTCTACGACCAATTAGACACCATTCGCGACCAAGGATACGCCGAAATCCATCAGGAAGTGCTGGAGGGGTTCTCTAACATCAGTGCCGCGGTCACGCTGCCCGACGGCCGTGTTTTCGGTTCACTCAGCATCGGCTGGCCAACTTACATTTACGAGAACGGCGTCAAAGATGAAATGATTGACAACCTACTCAACACCGTCGACGCTATCGAAGCCGATTTTGCAGCCCAACTCGAGTAGAGTGCTCGCCAGACACTAACCATCTACGAAAGCGATATTAGCTGAAAGTAGGCGCTAAGCCCCTTCCTCAAGGAGCGAGCGAAGCGATCGAGTGGAGGGGAGAATTCACTGACACAAAACCCTATTCAACACGCTATCAGCGGTGATGGAACACCGTCATTCACCACAAACCGTCTTTGTTTGCTGACTGATCGTACCCTCTCATAGATCACCGACACCGTTTCACGTAACGTAAAATTCGAATTATCGACTATCTCATACTCGATAAGAATGCTCTTACCAAGTATGAGCGTAATTTTCGGATCGTTGTATTACATAAGTACCTTTGTAAATATTCGAGAGGGACGTTTCTTGTTGCTGACCAATCCGTGACTCTTTTTCACAATATGTGAAGGCTTGCCACTGATAAGGTAGACGGATCGATACGAAGATATGACTGAACAGATACTCTAGTCAGCCCTAACCGACTAAGAGTTGTTAAATCGAGTCTGTATTCGCTCTCGTTTCGATCACACTGCACTTTACGAAGCGTGAAAATAGTTGACAATCACCGTGATAAAATACTGTCGTGGTTATCGCTCCATGGTACTTCCCGAAAGGTGAGCTAGTAGACGCGACTCTAATCAGCGTGATTAATCGCCTGCACTGATGCTGATGAACTCGAAATCGTCGGAGCGCGTGGTGAACCGGTCGATCGCAAAGGTATCGAGCGAGAACGGTGCGTCTTCGCCCGTAATCAGAGATCGAACGGCGGTAGCAGCAACCGGTGCAGTCATGACGCCGCGGCCGTTGAAGCCCGTGGCGACGATGAGACCATCTGGTGCGTCTGCCGGTGCATCAAGAATCGGCCGCGTGTCTGGTGTCGCACCGTCAACGCCAGCCCAGTCGTCGACGTAGCCTGCCTCCTCGAAGCCCTCGAGGAACGTCGGCACAAGATCGGCAACGTGATTCCGAAACGCCTCATCGGCCTGTCCGCTTGCTCCCTCGGGGTTGTCTTCGGCAAATGACCAGCCACCGATGAGGAAATCGCCGTTATGTTCCGGTCGGAAGTAAACGTGCTCACCGGGGAACCAACCCATCGGAAATCCCTCAGGCAGCGGTGACTTCGGCTCGAGTACGATACACTGCGTTCGGTAGGGGCGAACCGGAATCGGGACGTGTTCAAGCAGGAACTCGCGGCTTCGCCAACCTGCCGCACAGACCACGTGATCGGCATCGATGCGACCGTCTTCGGTTTCGAGACCGACGACGTCATCATCCTCGACGAGTAGGTTGCGAACGGCCGTGTTCGTGTGGAAGGTTGCGCCGTCGTCGCGAGCGTCGTGGTGCAACGTCATTGCGAACGTGTATGGATCGACAAAGCCCGAGACGCGATGTTCGATAACGCCGGCATGATCCGAGAAATCGAACGTCGGGTACTGCTCGCGCGCCGTCTCCCGGTCGAGGTAGCGGACGGGGAGGCCCTCCGCTGCGAGTCGCGCTGCGTACCGTCGCTTTTCATCTTCCCGATCAGGCGTGACAAGACCGATACTCGGCAGTTCTGTGAAGGTGAACTCGTCAGTCCCATCGTACTCCCGAAAGAAATCAACTGCGTGCCAGCCGATGTCTGGCTTGTCCTCATAACTCGAGAGCATCGTGACTTCGCCGGCTGCAAGTGCCGACGCTTCGCTCGCAAGTTGTCCTTTCTCAAAAACCTCGACTTCGTAGTCGGATGCGAGCTTACGTGCGACGGCGCAGCCAATGACGCCGCCGCCCACGATAGCGATGCGTTCGCTCATTGGGCGGCCTCCTGGTCGGTTCTATCGCATTCAGTCCTGATTGTGGTCGTAGCAGTTACAGTCATGAACATATCTGTTACTGGTAGTGTCATTGTCGTTCTCGTCATTTGTATATGGTTCTCTGCGTTATAGACGCCTTCCTCGACGCGCAGTTGAGCTTCCGTGTGTACGTCGTAAAGATCCGCTCGCTCTGCATCCGGTTGACAAACAGTGCACCGTCAGCTATCATCTCATGCCACCAATGGGCAAACTGCATACTGTTCTCGTGCCACACAACCCGGTAGTGGCGGATCTCATGTTCAGTCATGCATACTCGCCCTATTGACCCGACGTCCTGGACGTTGACCAAAACATCCACATCGTCGGTTTACCTGTGGTCACTAGGACATACTGTGGATTGAAAGAAGAGGATTTTATTAATACTTTGGGAAGAACAACCACATACTAATAGATGTCAAATAAAACACTATTGGGCACTAACCCTGATAATCAGCAGTGCAGTCTGAGTAACATCCCTTGCTCTCAGAAAATAGGGGACCTCTATTGCGGATACGCGTCGTGCCACGGGCGCTGGCACTCGAGTGTCCCGGCGGCAGCAAGTACGTCCTCGTCGCGATGGCGCGGTGCCGCAATCTGCATGCCAATCGGCAACCCGTCATCGGAGAATCCAGCAGGCGTGGAGGCCGCCGGCTGACCGGTTAAGTTGTACGGCTGCGTCAGGATCCAGCCGCGGTACGGTTCGATCTCGGTTCCACCAATCTGTCCTGGATACTCGCCGTGGGCAAACGGCGGAACCGCCATTGTCGCCGACACGAGTAGGTCGTACTCTCCAAAGACATCGCAGAGACCGTCAAGGACGTTTGTCCGAACAACGTTCGCATCACGGTAGGCTTTCATCGTTGGTTCGTCCGACTCGAGTATCAGGTTAACCAGGTAGGGACGAAGTTTCTTGCGATCCGCACCGTACGGATCGAAGCCATCGTCCTCTAGGTTCTCGAGGAGCATACCCCACAGGACGTTGGCGAAGGTGTAGTAAGCGTCGACGATTTCCTCTTTGGTGTGACCAAGGTCAGGTGTGATATGCTCGACAGTCGCCCCTGCGTCTTCGAAGGCCTCGACAGCTTCACTGAGAACATCTGTCACTGCATAAGAGACTGGGTACGTACCGAGATCCGGGCTGTACGCGATTTTCAAATCGCCGATAGGGCGATCAGGTGCGTCCACGTACTTCGTTCCGTCGTCGGGAAGCGAGAATGGATCACGCTGATCCGGACCGGCCATGACATCAAGCATGAGTGCGGCGTCCTTGACGGTTCGGCTCATCGGTCCGAGATGGCTGAACGGTGTGTGATTGCTGAATGCGTTCGGTCGACTGGGGTCAGGCACGAGGCCGAACGTAGGTTTGTGGCCGAACACGCCGCAGCAGGCCGCTGGTACGCGAATGGAGCCGCCGGTATCCGAGCCTTGCGCAATCGGAACGAGCGAGTCGCCGAGGGCAGCCCCCGCACCGCCTGAAGAGCCGCCCGAAATTTTCGCCGGATCAAACGGTGTCCCTGTGGGACCGGCGACCAGATTATCAGTCGCGACGCCCAACCCGAACTCGGGCGTGTTCGTCTTTCCGACGATGATCGCACCTGCATTTTTCAACCGCGAGACGAACAGGTCATCCTCGTCAGCGACGTTGTCCACGTACAGTTTCGAGCCGAACGTCGTCCGGATTCCCTCGACGTTATCCAGGTCCTTGATCGCGACCGGTACGCCGTGGAGCGGTCCGAGCGGTTCGCCGTTCTCGATCGCTTGCTCGGCCTCATGGGCCTGTTCATAGGCCAGGTCTTCGGTTACGGTGATGAAGGCGTTCGTCCGGTCGTTTCGGTCAGCGATTCGATCGAGATGCGCGTCGACTACATCGGTCGGCGATACGTCGCCGTCTCGAATCTGTCGGGCCATCCCCGTAGCAGACATGTGAATGAGTTCGTCAGTCATAGCTGCTAGCTCGTTTGCAGTGGTGAAAACCATATGGGATATTCACACACCCTGCCAGCGTTTACCGACGGGCGGTCGTGTACTTATTTATAGGTTGATATCCCTGTGTTTGATAATGGCACAGGTAACTGTCGATACCCCCGAACAGGTAACGCAGCTGGATACACTCATTAGAGTGAATCTGACGGATAAAGAGATATCACTCGAAACCGTCCCACAAAAGTATCGTGATCGGTTCATCGCCGGAAAGGGACTTGGGGCGGCACTGCTCCTTGATGAAGTCGAGGCTGGCGTCGATCCGCTCTCTCCCGAAAACAAAATGTACTTCCTGTTTGGCCCGCTCACTGGGTTTGCACCAGGAACGTCACGATACGGTGCTGTAACGAAGTCACCGTTGACCGGTACGTTCGTCGACTCCTACTCCGGCGGCCATTTCCCGACGATGGTCAGGTACGCGCTTCCGAACGTACTCGCAATCGCGATCGAAGGGCGTGCAGAGGAACCAGTCATGCTTCGAATTGACGACGGCGAACTGCGACTCGAGGACGCCACCGATCTGTGGGGACTGGATACAAAAGAGACGGCGCAGCAGTTCGAGGGAAAGCAGACGAAGACGGCCTGTATCGGCCCTGCAGGTGAAAATCAGGTGAAGTTCGCGACGATTTCAAGCGACGAGGGAACCCACCACGCAGGTCGTGGTGGTGTCGGCGCCGTCATGGGTTCGAAAAATCTGAAGGCGATCGTCGCGACAGGGAACTCGCCGCCGAAAGCACCCGACATTCAGCAACTGAAGGTTGAGCACACCCAGCGGCTTGGGACTGACGAGGAGGTCTCCTGGGCGCGAAACGGCGGCACGCAACTGATCGTCGACTGGACCCAGCAGGTTGGCGCGCTGCCTTCACACAACTGGTCGCGCGGCACCATCGAGAACGTCGACGATCTGAACATCGACGCTTTCTCTGAGGGACACGTTGGTACCGACTCCTGTTTCGGCTGTCCCGTCGCCTGCGGCCACGTCGTCGACTTCGAGGAGAGCGACGCCGATCTCGAGGGAGACTTCCCAGACGCCAGCGTCGATTGGGGGCCAGAGTACGAGACGATCGGCATGATGGGCGCGAACACGGATATCACGAACGTCACCGAAGTGACCGAACTCGCGAACCTCGCCGACACGCTTGGGATGGACACGATCTCGCTCGGCAACGTCCTCTCGTGGCTGATGGAGGTCACTGAGGCTGGACTTGTTGACTCAGACCTGGGCTGGGGCGACGCCGAGACCGCCGCCGAGATCATCCGTGATATCGCCCACCGTGAGGGCATCGGCGACGAACTCGCAGAGGGAACCGCTCGCGCGGCAGAACTGCTCTGTGATGGCCACCCCGACGCACGAGAAGCCGCCGTGCAGGTTAAGGGACTCGAGTTACCCGCCTACGAGCCACGGGCGTCGTTCAGCATGGCGCTCGCGTACGCCACCGCGGACAGGGGAGCCTGCCACCAGCGGGCGTTCCCGATCGGGTCAGATGCACTGGGTGGTGAGCGAGACCCACACGATACGGCGGGTCACGCCTCAGTCGTCATCGACGAACAGGATGAGAACGCACTGACCTACAGCATGGTCTCATGTTCGTTCACCGCGTACAACTACGAGCGCGTCTGCGAGTGGCTCAACGAACTCGCCTATGATGTGACTATTGAGGACCTACAGGCGGTCGGCGAGCGCGCCTGGAACGCGACGCGGCTGTTCAACGTCCGCGAGGGATTCGGGCGAGACGACGATACTCTCCCCGACCGGTTCACTCGACCGCTCAAGCAGGGCGGTCCCGCAGACGGCAACGCGATCAGTAAAGAGGAGTTCGAGACGATGCTTGATGACTACTACGAGCAGCGCGGCTGGTCTTCAGATGGCGTCCCAACTACCGAGACGCTAGAGCGGTTGAAAATCAAGTCACTCGTCCCTGCTTGACCCAATGAACAATTTTATGACAGACGGATAGCTGGTGAATATTCCTACGTTCGTCTTTCACCGTCTTACGACGCAGTCTGTACGGAGAATCGGTTCAGCTGAATCTGCTATAACGCATAACAACCTCGCTAATCACTCAATGGACAGACGCCAGCGAAGGTGCTAAACTAGACAGTGACCAAAATCGTGAGCAAAATTCAGGCTGTAGGCTGAGTAGACGAATATATTCGGACCAAACGATTAATGAACTGTATAGTATACTATAATGCATGACCATCTCAGACAGACTGGTTCGAGACACGTACGGCCTCTATATCGGAGGAAAATGGATGTCAGCAGTGGACGGTGAGCATTTGCTCACCATCAATCCGGCAACTGAAAAACCGCTTGCGGAGGTGGCAGCGGCACAAGCCACTGACGTCGACCGCGCGGTGGAGGTAGCACGCGAGGCATATCCTGCATGGCGTGACACATCACCAGATGAGCGTGGGCGTATTATTTATCGAATTGGACAACTTATTCGAGAGTATGGGGACGAATTAGCAGCTTTGGAGAGTTTAGACCAGGGAAAACCGCTTTCCCAAGCAGAGAGCGACATCGAGAGTGCAGCTCGATATTTCGAGTACTATGCAGGTGCGGCTGACAAGGTTGAAGGTAGAAGCATACCGGTCGGATCGAAGCAAGTTGATTTCACTGTACGGGAACCTTACGGTGTCAGTGTACAAATCACGCCGTGGAACTTTCCTGCAAACCTCTTTGCACGCGGTGTCGCACCAGCGCTCGTTGCTGGCAATACGACGGTCATCAAACCTGCTGAACAAACCCCACTCTCGACGCTTCGACTCGCAGAAATCTGTGCAGAGGCGGGTATCCCGGATGGTGTCGTCAATGTTGTCACAGGATTTGGAAAACCTACAGGATCAGCGCTCACCTCGCATCCTGACGTAGATACTATCACGTTCACTGGAAGTGTACCGACTGGCCAAGCCATTATGAAGCAGGCCGCGAACAACGTAACTCCAGTGACCTTGGAGCTCGGTGGCAAGAATCCTGCTATTGTGTTTCCCGATGCGGACCTCGACAAGACTACGAACTGGATCGCCAGAGCGATTTTCACGAACTCTGGACAAGTGTGTTCTGCGGCCGATCGAGTTGTTATTCACGAGGACGTTCACGACGAGTTTGTTAGCCGATTTGTCGACTGTGCTGAAAGCTATGAAATCGGACCAGGGGCACAGGACCTCGATATGGGACCGCTCGCCTCCGCAGACCAACTCGAGAAGGTGCTACGATACATTGAGATCGGTCACAAGGAGGGCGCTACACTTGCGACCGGTGGGAACGCTCTTGACCGAGATGGGTTCTTCGTCGAACCGACGGTATTCACAGACGTCGAGAACGATATGCGCATCGCGCAAGAGGAGATTTTTGGTCCCGTACTCACAGTAATCCCATTCACCACCGAGTCGGAGGCGCTCGAAATAGCAAACGACGTGGAGTACGGACTGGTCAGTGGCATCTTCACAGACGATATCAAGCGGGCCCATCGATTTGCCCAACGCCTCGAAGCCGGTAATGTATACATCAACAAGTGGTTCGGCGACACGAATCAGACTCCGTTTGGTGGTTACAAAAAAAGCGGTATCGGCCGTGAAAAGGGGCTAGATGCGCTCGAATCATATTTGCAGACAAAAAATATCGCTGTGAATATTGCAGATGACGATGAATTGGACCTCCCTGGTGCCTGATTTCTCGATACGTGACATCCTTTTCGGCGTAGTTACCGGAGATTTTCTCCTTATGGCGAAATGACCTTGAAAAGTCTGTTTTACAGGTAGCAGTTAATCAATGCGTTGTCACCAGACAAGACTGGATGAATTATCCCAAGTATATTTATATGATTATATTGCTAATGTTCCTCCCTAAGTTCGAATACTGTCCGATACTTTGATGGATCGGTACGATAACTATTGTCTATGATGTTGGATAACAAAACAGCCGTCATTACCGGTGCGGGATCCGGAATGGGCCGGGCGACAGCCCGCCTGTTCGCGGAGCGTGGCGCTCGCGTCGCCGTTGTCGATCTTGATGACGATGCTGCTATCGAGACTGTTTCGAATATCGAAGACACTGTAAGTGAAAACACGGCTGTCGCGATAACTGCGGATGTCTCTGATCCAGCGGACGTAGAGTCGTTTATCGAGCAAACCATCGAAGAGTTTGGGAGCATTGATATTCTCCACAACAACGCCGGAATCCCCCAAGAGTCAACCCCGATTGAGGACGTGACCGAACAGACGTGGGACCGTATCCAGGACGTGAACCTGAAGAGCGCATTCCTTGGCGCTAAGTACGCCGTTCCCCATATGCGCGAACAGGGAGAGGGCGTCATTCTCAACACGGCATCTACGGCAGGTATTCGTCCTCGAACAGGCCTTTCAGCGTACGCTGCCTCCAAAGGAGGGATGATAACCCTCACGAAACAGCTGGCGCATGAACTCGCTGAGGACGGGATCAGAGTGAACGCTATCTGTCCGGTCGCAACAGACACCGACATGCTTCCGGAATTCGCGGGTAACAACCTGAGCGTCGACTCGATGGCTAAAACCATCCCTTTAGGTCGACTAGCCAAACCAGAAGACACCGCCAGCGCAGCCGCCTTCCTTGCTAGCGACGAGGCATCAATGGTGACAGGGACTGTACTCGAAGTGGATGGAGGACGGGATATCTAATATGGTTACCAAACAAGCCATCTACGATGCAGTCGACGACCGTGAGGATCAGATCGTCGAGTTTGTACGTGAATTTCTTGCCGTCGAAACAGAGAACCCACCCGGGAGGAACTATCGAGAGGGCGCAGAATTTCTTGCCAGCGAACTAACTAACCGAGGTTACAACGTCGAGACAGTTACCGTTCCCGAGGAAATCGTCGCAGAGCATTATCCCCAACGGGTAGATCACGAGCGCGTAAACGTACTGGGACGAAAAACAGGCGAGCTATCTGGACCGGATATCCACTTTACGGGTCATTTCGACGTCGTTCCTGCGGGGGAAGACTGGAGCTATGACCCTTACGATCCGGCTGTTGAAGGTGGTCGTATCTACGGGCGAGGCGCCAGTGACATGAAATCTGGTATCGCAGCAAGCCTCTTCGCCATCGATGCGCTCGAAGCTACCGGCATTGAAATTCACGGATCGGTCACCCAGAGCATGACCGTGGACGAAGAAACAGGTGGGTTCACCGGACTTGGATATCTCGTCGACGAGGGATACATTTCCTCGGAGAACACTGATCACTGCATCTACACGGAGTGTTTCGATTCTTCCAGAATATGTCTCGGTCATCGAGGCGTACTGAAATTCCACGTCACTTCCCATGGTGTGAAGTCCCACGGCTGCATGGCTCATGAGGGATCGAACGCCGTCATGGCGATGAATGATTTCCTCGGACGAATCGATGAATATGAGGATGAACTTCACGCCCGCACAACCGATCTCTCGGTCACGCCACCAGAGTCACGCAGCGCAGACATCTCGGTGACGATGATCGATGCTGGTTACTCCGAAAATGTCGTTCCCGACCGGTGCCAGGCGACATTCTATCGAGTTCTCGTTCCTGGTGAGTCCATTGAGAGCGCCCGCAAAGAGATACGCGACCTGATAGACGGTGCTGAATCGGCGACGGGCCAGACGTTCGAGTACGACGAAATCATGTTCGCTGAGCCTGCAAGTGTCCCGGCAGACTGCACAGTTAGCCAAGCGTATACGGAGAACATTCTCGAGTTCTATGATGAAACCAATCCCGTGGTCTCGCCCGGCTCTGACGACCAGCGGTTCGTCGTCAACAACGCGGGTATCGAGGAGTGCATCGTCTACGGTCCTGGGCTGCTTGAACAGGCCCATGTTGTTGACGAATTTGTACCGATCGACGAGATCATAACCGCGGCGAAGGTAATGGCCGCGTCGACAGCTGATCTGATGGGTGCCACCGAGTCATTTATTGACAGCTAAAATCGTAGGGTTAAGGAGATAAGCGATCATTTTTCTGATACCATACTGCAGGCAGTGTAATTACAATTTAGAGTCAGTACTCCGCTCTGGAAGGTAAAATGACCGTCGCCAACCCAGAAGAATATTTGTCCTCTGGTAATCGTGCTGGTCTCCGATTACTCCTCGAAGATTTTTTCTTCTACTTTGTCACGTTGTTCGCAAGCTCAAGTGCCGCGTTCGCCAGAACAGTCGCCGCTTCGTAGCAGTCGTTCCAACTGGTGAATTCTGCCGGTGAGTGGCTCTTGCCGCCCTCGCTGACTGCAAACACCATGCTGGTGTCGCAGACTGATGCAAGATGAGTCGCATCGTGGCCTGCACCGCTGATCAATTCGAGGTATCGGCAGTCGCGATTCTCAGCTGCCTGACGAACAGCGTCGACAGGGCGATCTGAGAAAGAAATAGCTGGCGCACGCATGCGTTCTTCGGTCTCGTAATCGACTCCTTCCCGTTTAGCCACATGCTCAGCCTCCTCAAGTACCCGCTGGTACGCTTGCTCGACGACTTCGTCGTCGGGATCGCGAAATCCCCATGTTACCGTCACTTCACCAGGGATGACGTTGATGGAGTTTGGTTTGGTATCGACGTAACCGACGGTCCCAACAGTCTGATCGCCGAGTGTCCCAGGAATGCGTCGAATCGCCGTAATCAGATCCGCGGCCGCTACAAGAGCGTCACTACGGTGATGCATCGGTGTCGGTCCGGAGTGATCTGCCTCGCCATGGAAAGTAACTGCACCCCATGTGAATCCGACGATACCGGTGACGACCCCAACGTCTGCGCCGGTCTCAGCGAGCTTCGGCCCCTGCTCGACATGGAGTTCGAGATAAGCTTCGTACTCGGAGTCTGGTTCTGCCGGGATGTCTCCCCGATAACCGATGTTATCGAGCGCTTCGCCAAGCGCAACACCGTCGTCGTCCGTTTTTGAGCGTTCGACCTCAATGTCATGTGCGCCGGCCCAAACGCCGCTGCCTTGCATTGCCGGCTGGAAACGAGATCCTTCTTCGTTCGTCCAGTTCACGACCTCAACGGGTCGAACCGTCTCGATATCTTCGTCATTTAGCGCGCGGACAAACTCTAGGGCCGCGACCACGCCGAGTGCCCCATCGTAGATACCACCGTTTGGCTGGGAATCAAGATGCGAGCCTAGTAACACTGGTGCAGCATCAGGATTGCTCCCTTTGCGTCGGCCGAATATATTACCGAATTCGTCGATGCGGACTGTGAGTTCGGCTGCCTGTAGCTGGTCGACAAACCAGTCTCGGATTTCGCGATCGGACTCAGTGAGCGCAAGTCGGTGCAGGCCGCCGTCCTCGGTGGCGCCGTATGTTGCCTGCTCTTCCATCGTCGCAACGAGGCGATCATGGTCAATCTGGAGCGTCATGCTGAACCACCTAATTGATGGATTCCATAAGTAGCTTCACAAGGATGCCCACATGTAGCGCGCAGTTTCCGGTTTGTGAGATCGATAATTACACTGGAGTCAGTTTGCGTGTGCTCCTGCGAACGCGCCTTCTCATCAATGTGACAATAGATGCTGGCGGGATGACCGAAGTGATCGCTGAGTGCTGATTTAATACTCTCTGAGCGCTGTTCGAGTGCTCGTCGGAACTGACGCGGTCGATAAAGTGTATCCGGTAGTTGGTACCCCATACAACTCTTGAAGCCGTCATCGATTGCGTGTGGTATTTCAGACATGGTTGGATCAGTTCGTTAAGTAGTCAGTCACCAGCCATTGCTCCGCCCTTCGGTTCAGTGCCTGAGAGAAGGACATGACCGATGAAAAGCACAAGCGTTGCTGCACCGACCCCGATAAAGGTTGACGGGACGCCAAACAGGCCACCAGTAAATTCGGTCCCGACGCCGAGTATTGCACCGGTGACGACGGATACGAGGATAGCCCGTCCACTCAAACCAGCCCAGTAGAGTCCTAGGTAGACTGGAATGAGGAATGCACTGGTCAGGAGGACTGCCCGAAAGTTGTAGAGTTCAATGATAGTCCCGGGCGGATTAACTGCTGCTGCAGTCGCTGCGAGACCGAAAATGATGGTTGCAGCCCGTGAGACACGAAGCTGAGAGGCACCACTGGCGTCAGGACGGAAGTAGCTGTAAATATCACGTGCAGTGGTGATACCGGTTGAGTGCAGACGTGTGTCCGTTGTCGAAAGGATAGCGCTCATGACCGCGATGATGATGATAACGCCAACACCAGAAGGAACGTAATCAGTGATAAGAGTGGGGAACGCTGCATCCTGTGTCTGGACAGCTAGTCCATTTAAGTCAAGAGCAACTGTCGTAGCACCGCCGAGAATGACAAGCGCCGAATAGAACACCGACAGAATGACGCCGGCCGCAGCAAGATGGAGTTTTGCAGTCTTGACGTCTCTCGTTGCCGCGATGCGTACAATGTTGTTTTGCTCAGTGAAGATAGTTCCGAAGAAAGCGACGATCGTCGCGATAATACCGATGGCAGTGTAAGTGCCTTCGTTCGTGGGATGGACGTATGAAGAGTCAAGCGTAGCGAACTGCTGATTAATAGCGGTGAATCCTCCGAGGTCAAATACCATGTATCCGAGCGAGAGCAACACTGCACCGACCATGAGCGTTCCTTGTAGAAAGTCGGTCCATGCAACGCTGACGAGTCCACCAAGGACGGTGTAGGCGATGAACACAATGCCGATGACCCATACCATATATTCATAGGGAACGCCAGTAATCGTCGTAACCAACAGACTCGCACCAACAAGCTGCATAACCAGATACAGCCATCCATTACCAAGCAATACCGCACCCGCGATAGGCCGAGCAATCTCGTAACCTGTTACGCTGGCAATTATATCCGGGAATGTTAAAAGGTTGAGATTACGTACCCGATCAACTGCGAAATAGAGCGCACTTGTCCCAAGCATTAGCCCGAAGATGGTGTGTGTCATCAATGAGTAGCCCTCGCCGTAGACTGCACCGATAAATCCGATGACGCTGACTGCACTCACGAAATTCGCGACGAACGACCACGTGGCCAGCCACGGACCCATGTCCTGACCAAATGCCCAGAAATCCATAACGTCAGATGTCTTGGTATATCCCCAAATTCCGATAGCGAGTACGATGAGGAGATATACAATGAACGTCCCGAGATAAAAAGGATTAATTTCTGCCATCGGTGTGTCCTCCGTCGGTTGTACGATCTTTCACGGGACTGCTACTCTCCGTAGTACGTTCCTTTGCTACCTCGTTTATTGGTCTTCCAAGTATCATGTGAGCGACGACATAGTGAATTGCTCCTAGACTCCCTGCAACGAGCGTCGCAAGGAATACTAAGAACATTGATTCGGGCATGCCAAGCATTGTCATGTATTGTCTGATTATCGAATCAACGTAATACCTTGTAAATATACTGGTATTATTAGTACTAAATCCTATGGAAAAATACTACAGAAGGAAAATTTCCCCATATATTGCTATATCCTGATACAATATTAGGTGAAATCGTTATCGAGCAATCTGTGTCCCAGTGTGACTTAGCTACTCTAAATCACCATCGAGTACTTCACGTGCTGCACCAAGGAGTGCGTCAAGCCCGTCATTGGCAGCTGATAGTTCAACACGTTCATCGTAGGTGTGAGCCTGCGAGAGGTCGCCTGGACCCCAGGTAATAGCCTCAATATCAGCGTCATTAACGAAATTACGGACATCAGTTGATGCATTGACTCCCCATGGATCGGTTGATACGTCTGCGACCTTGGCCGAATGGTGCCGGAATACCTCTGCGAGAGAACTGTCTGTATCGATAGCAGCTGATTCGTACGTCCGAGTACGCTCCCATGACACTTCGATATCGTGATGGTCAGCGACCTGATTAAGTAACTCGTCGATCTCTGTATCAATATCTTGAATGCTTTCTTCAGGAAGGAAGCGTCGATCGATCGTAATAGTCGCTTGTTCTGGGACTACGTTCTCTTTTGTTCCTGCTTCAAGCATTGTCACCGTAGCGTATGCCTGACCGACGAGATCATCCTCACGAGTCCGTACGGTCTTATCGTAGTCAGTGAGCGCATCGAGAACGGGACGTGCATACTGGATAGCGTTCGAACCCTGGTCAGGACGGCTCGCGTGTGAGGGATCGCCTGAGACGGTAATCTCGTACCAAGCCAACCCTTTCTCGCTCGTTGCGGTTCGCATCTCGGTCGGTTCGAGCACGACACCGTAGTCGCCGTCATATCCGTTCTCGAGCAAGGTTTTCGTTCCTGGCTCAGCGGTCTCCTCGCCGATAGCGGCGTGGAACGCAACCGACCCCGAAAGCTCACCAGCCTCGATTTCTTCGGCAAGTTCCGCAGTCGCCAACATTGCTATCGCAATTCCCGTCTTCATGTCAACGCTACCCCGTCCGTACAGATATCCGTCTTCTACCTCGGCGTCGTAGGGGTTGTGCGTCCACTCGTCGATATCCCCTGCGGGTACGACGTCGATATGACCGTTCAGGACAAGTGTCGGGTCACCTTCCCCAATGCGGGCACCGACTTGCGGTCGGTCGGTATATGGTTCTTCTACTAACTCTGCATTGATGCCGTGCTCGTCAAACCACTTGACAATATACTCTACGCATTTTTTCTCGTTGCCAGGTGGATTTTCCGTTTCGATCTGTACCAAGTCGCCGACAAGCGTGGTCAACTTCCCGGTGTGTTTAGCGCGAGACATACTCACTCATATTAGAACATCAGTGAAAAATTGTTTTATTATTTTATGATAATATTTTAGTGGTTTAAATATAATCGTCCAAAGTACAGTGCAACAAGAAAGAGGTAGAACAGTGTTCAAGTATATATAAGATACAAAGAAATTTGTACAGGGTCTAAGTTGGGAGACTTCATCGTCGCATTGAGTCTGCGAGCGCAGATTCTTGAGCCACATCGCTTGGTCAGAACTTGATCAGTACACTAAAAAATTGAATCTACAGCCAGAGTACAACGGACTGCATAGCCAGTCCAGTCACCGTGCCGATCTCATTAAACAGCCATTGTGTATCCAATATTCGATCTGAATATACTCGTGTCAGTAATTATCAGTTTTACTCACATTCTGTTCCGGTTATTTGATTTATATTTTCATAGCGTTGTCAGAAACCTTGAGGCCAGCATCGATTGCTTTGATCGCTTCATCAATTTCGTCCTCAGTGATCGTGAGCGGTGGGGCAATAATCAGTGTATTAATCATATTTGCGACGTAGGCCCCATGTTCTTTGGCGGTCGTAGTCACTTCGTCAACGACGGTACTCCCACTACTAATCTTGTCTTCGCGCTTGCCAAATGGAACGCGTTCTTCAGGGTCCTTTGTAAGTTCGATTCCACGGAATAAGCCGACACCGCGAGTATCACCGACACTTGGATGTTTCTCTGCGAGCTCATCGATGTGCTCGCTTAGATATTCTCCCATTTCATTCGCTCGTTCGATAAGATTCTCTTCTTGGTAGGTTTCTAATGTCGCAAGCCCCGCAGCAACTGCAGCAGGGTGGCCAGCATATGTGTGGCCGTGACAGAGCATATTTTCCTCGAAGTGGTCGGCAATCTCAGAGTTGACGATCGTGGCGCCAAGCGGCTGGTAAGCGCCTGTCAATCCTTTTGCCATTGTCATGATGTCGGGTTCGACATCAAAGACGTCAGAGCCAAACCACTCACCTGTTCGTCCAAATCCAGACATCACTTCGTCGCAAATCAGCAGCGCACCGTGGTCGTGGGCAATTTCTTTGAGCCGTGGAAGATACTCCTCCGGTGGCACCAGAATACCGTTCGAGCCGACGATCGGTTCCACGAGAATTGCCGCGACCGTATCTCCCTCGAGTTCAAGCATTTCATCAATGTATTCAACACTCTCCATTGGATCCAATGTCGACCCGTACGCATATGGATCAGGTGCCTTGATTGTTCCCGGGATTCCGGGTTCAGACTTCAATCGTCGAGGATCGCCAGTAACACTGATTGATCCGTAGGTTGCACCGTGGTACGACCGGTAACGTGAGATGATTTTCTGTTTTCCGGTATAGAAGCGTGCAATTTTGATAGCAGCCTCAACTGCCTCCGTGCCACTAGTCGAAAAGAACGTCTTTGAGAGATCACCGGGTGTTACCTCGGCGAGCTTTGCCCCGAGTTTTGCGCGGGCTTCAGTCGTGTAGTTCGGTGCAACATACGCTGCCTCACGTACTTGCTCAGCAACAGCTTCAGAAACTTTGTCGGCTGAATGGCCGAGGTTTGAGCACATCAACTGGCTTGAAAAATCGATGTACTCCTCACCGTCTGCAGTAGTGAACCGAACGCCATCAGCATCAACGACCTCGGTTGGACTAACCTCTTTTTGGAACGACCATGTCCCAAAGACGTGCTCTTTGTCAGTCTCCTCAACTTCATTTAGGCTAGGTTCAGCGGGATACTCTCGTTTCGCCATTTGCGTGTGGCAGGTATTATCTTACCACTGATTAATCTTTGGGGAAATTAGGTCGTTTCCAGAATTCTGTTCTAAATATACCCTATTACTAGGGAATTTGTATCCTATTTCCCCCTCTATTCTGGAGGTTGTGGGAAAGGTTTATTATATGAGAGATGTAGTTGCAAATGTCTGATGTCGCTTAATACCACCCCGCCATGGGATGACGTACAGAACTATATCAACGGCAACTGGCAAACACCATCTAGCGATGAGGGTCAGAGTGTTGTTAATCCGGCTACCGGCAAGGAAATTTCCTATGTCGGGTTCAGTTCTACTGATGATATTGATGCTGCAGTACAAGCTGGACAAAAGGCGTTTGAGGATTGGAGCGAGCGTCCGGTTGAAGAACGTATCCAGCCGCTTTTCGAGTTCAAGCAACTGCTCGAAGAACATCACGACGAACTTGCAGAGGTCCTCGTTCAAGAACATGGTAAGACGTTCGCCGAGGCAAAGGGCGAGCTCCGTCGCGGAATCGAGAATGTCGAGGTCGCCTGCGGTATTCCCTCGATGATGCAGGCGGGTCATTTGCCGAACGCTGCTCCGGATATCGACGAAACAGCAGTCCGTAAGCCATTAGGTGTTTTTACCGCGATTACGGCATTTAATTTCCCGGGCATGATTCCATTGTGGTTCTTGCCGTATGCAGTTGCAACTGGGAACGCGTTCATTTTGAAGCCCAGTGAGCAGGATCCAGTCGTCGCACAGCGTCTGTTCGAGTTGATTGATGAGGCAGGTTTCCCAGATGGTATCGTTCAACTCGTCAATGGGAGTGTCGATACTGTGAATACGCTGCTTGATCATGATGGAATCCAGGGTGCGTCGTTCGTTGGATCCACGCCTGTCGCGAAAACAATCTACGAGCGTGCAGCAGCCAACGGCAAGCGCGTCCAGGCACAGGGTGGTGCGAAAAACCACATCATTGTCACTGAGACCGCCGATCTCGACTTCGCTGCGAGGAAGACGGTGTCGTCAGCCTGTGCTTGTGGTGGTGAACGGTGCCTCGCAAATGATGTCGTTGTCGTTGAAGAAAGTGTCTACGAGGAGTTCGTTGATCGC
The DNA here is from genome assembly GCF_009392895.1 of Natronorubrum aibiense. Lineage (GTDB taxonomy): Archaea > Halobacteriota > Halobacteria > Halobacteriales > Natrialbaceae > Natronorubrum > Natronorubrum aibiense. Next base: position 423,324 of record NZ_CP045489.1, read on the forward strand.
GTTGTCCAAGAGGCAGAGGCTCAGACAGTTGGCTATGGTCTTGATGATGAAACTGATATTGGTGCGCTTATTACGCCCGAACACGAGTCACGCGTGCGTGACATGATTGCAAGCGGAATCGACGAAGGTGCTGAACTACTTCTTGATGGGCGCGATGTGGAGATCAACGGCTATGAGGAGGGCAACTTCCTCGGTCCAACTGTGTTTAGCGATGTTGATCCAGAAATGACGATTGCCAGTGAGGAAATATTTGGACCGGTGATTGGCTTGCTACCAGTCACCGACATTGACGAGGCGATCGATGTGCTGAACCGAAGTGACTTCGGTAACGCTGCGAGCTTATTCACCGGTAGCGGCGCCGATGCGCGGAAGGTCCGGCACCAAGCAGATGTCGGTAATCTTGGTGTCAACGCCGGCACCGCTGCCCCAATGGCCTTCTTCCATTTCGGTGGACGGAAGGACTCGTTCTTCGGTGACTTGCATGCACAGGGTGAGGATATGATCCACTTCTACACGGACAAAACGGTTTACATCGAGCGCTGGCCCGACGCCTGATCATTGCCCTTTCTGGAGACCATTTCTGATTTCATATTTCATTATTTTGACTGGTTCTCGAGGATAAACACCTAGCCTACGTTCTGTCTCAAAATTCAATATCACTCGAAAGAACCCACACCAAAGTTGTGATTTTCCTCGCCCGAAAATTTTCCATTGGAGTTCGGCTATGCGAATCCACCGAGACAACTTGTGAGTTTGTATCCACTTCTTTAGATTTTCGAGAGAACGTAATAACTCCGGTCGTTTCTGATTGTCCTACTTGAATCGCACGGGCCGTGCTATCGGTCTAGCTCTCGTATCGCTATTTTCTCGAGGGAACATTCTGACGCCGTGAAGCCGGCATGTCCCTTTGATCCATACAGAATATTACCTTATTTTCAGATCAATCGTCTCCGTGTGGTCGCCACACTCGAGATCTGTCTGACCTATCCAGATCCCACAGTGATTCCAGACTTCGCAGGCGATCTCTCGTCACAGTCGATTTCGGAATGACCCACTCTACTAGTTCGATACTCAGCTACAACTGACGATGCATGCTTCATATCCGTTTTCATATCGTCAGAAACGTAGTGAGCATCTCACTATTCATGTCAGCCGTCAAGGTGGCAGAGTATTGAAATACGTAAATGAAATTCGTGTGAGCGCTATATCCCACCTTGCTCGCGGCTTCGCCACTCGCTAAGGAAAGGAGATTAGCGCCCCAATTCAGCTAATATTTTTTGCAGCGTTGTAGTCCACACGGCTCTTGTGGAGTACCTCGGAATCAAGCCCCGAGGCACTCACCCTGCTATTCCTGTAGATCTACGTCTGAGATTTAAGATATATAACAGGTAAAAGACATGATTAGAACAATTTCAGTCGAGGTAGACTCTATGGAAATCGCCAGTAACGGCGTCGACAATATACGTCAAACGCTGTTCAGTGGTTGTTTCACATGTCACAACATGAAATGGACGATGGATGCGCCGGTTTTCAACGACCGTTAGGTCTGGCGGCGAGCCGACACGCAGTTCCTTTCGGGCGAGTTCCATTAAATAGGCACGTGCGGTTTGTTCCGGGTCTCGAATCCCTGTCTCTGGTGGAACAATTGCTTCTTCATCGACAACCTGTTCCATAGTATTGGGTACCTCGTCGATGAATACCTCCTTGTCATTACAGAGATCAATCCCGCAGTAGATGCGGTCGTCAAACTCGTCAAGGAGTGCCTCTGCATGGAGGTCGAACCCAAACACATGGTAGGGATAATACACTAGGCTGTCAGCAGTCGCATCGACCATTTTTTCGTCTGTTTTTATCAGTATCTCAGCTGCAGTCGCAGGTGAGATATCCGTTTCGAACACTGCAATCGTTGTTTGAGGACCGGTAGTTGCCATAGTTAGTCGTCTGCCAACTGGGTATTGACTGCCGGACTGTTAGTTTCGGTCACCTGTGCTGCTGTATCGTCGACAGCGAGATACTCGCCAATCGATCGCGCCTCCGGAGCGAGCGACCGCGTTGATTTTTGAATAGTGCCCGAGGGAGCCGTTTCAGCCCGACGAGCGCGCTGAACAATCGAAACAACTTGCTTAGTTGGTGGTTCTGTGATCAGTGTTACAACAATCATTAAGACTGCCGACACGATCAGTCCCGCGAAGAACGGGTGGATCGCGGATACTTCTTGGAGGTTCCATACCGTCCAAACAATGTTGGTTCCTGCACCACCGATCATGGCTGTGAGCGCACCCTGCCAATTAGCGCGGTCCCAGTAGATACCAGCAATGTTCGGTACCAGAAATGCTGTTCCGAGGCCACCGAATGCGAACACGACTAAAGTAAATATACCCGGTGGTTGGACAGCGGCAACAATAACGCCGATAACACCGATTGCGAGCACAAGCATTCGCGACCAGAAAAACATCTGGTCATCAGAGAGATCATCAGCAGCGAACCGCTGAACAACATCACGGGAAAGGATCGAGCCTGCCATGATCAGCAGCGAGTCGGCAGTACTCATAACTGCAGCCATCAGCGCGGCGAGGATGACTGCCGCTAGTACAGAAGGCAGCAGTGACGTTGCGAGGCGAGGAATTGCCATCTCAGGATCAGAGAGATTCGGCAAGAGAACGATCGCTACCAATCCGAGGATATACGGCTGATAGACGAAGAACGTATTATAGAATACGTTCCAAATAGCAGCTCCTTTTGCTGTATCTGGTTCGTCCATACTGAGATGACGGACAACTGCATGTGGAAGACCCATGTATCCAATAGAGTAAATAAGAACTGCGCCCGCGACTACACCCCATTCGCCAGCGTGCGCAAGACCTTTCCCCCAAATGGAGAGGTATGTGGGATCCACCGCGGCTATCTCGGTAATGAGGGCACCAGGTCCGCCGACTTCAAGAATAGCGGCGACAAGAATTACGTTGATACCGACAGCCATCACGATTGCCTGAAATGCGTCAGTCCAGGCAACCGCTAGGTAGCCGCCAACGAACGTATACAAAACGATGACTCCAGCACCAATAAGAAGGCCGTATATGAACGGTAACCCCATAACAGATTCAATTGCTTTCCCGGCTGCGATGAACTGTGCGAATACATACGCAGCGAGAAAAACAATTGCAATTGTGGCGCCAGCAACCCTAATGCTCGGATGCATGTAACGGTCCTCCAACCATTCAATAGGTGTGAGTGATCCGAGTGCTTCCGTAACTCGGCGTAGGTTTCGCCCAAGGATAGAGAGATTGACAAGTCCACCGCCGAAATCACCTGCCGCATACCAGAGCGCCCAGAGCCCTTGTTGGAACGCAAGTGCGGGCCCTCCCATAAACATGAAACCGCTCATCGAAGTGGATTGTAACGTGAGCGCGGTAACACCGCTGCCAATCGTACGGCCACCAAGAAGGTAATCGCTGAGACCATCCAGTTTTTTACTCGCAAGATAACCGAATACGAGCAGCCCCAGCAAATACATCACGAAAGGTATAACGATTGACCAGTTAGTCATACGGATTTAACCTCCTGTACCCGGTTAGCGGCACGTTCGTCATTTTTTCTCATTCGGTAGAGGGAGATGAGAGCGATAACCCACCAGAACGGGATCCACCCGAAGAGGATAATCACCGTACTGAGTTCAAGTTCGGAGATCATTGTTTATCCCTCCTATCCATTGACTTTCTTTCTATGACTAGGTGTAGGTGTGCTTGTAATACCATAGCACGATATGTTGGGACAATAGTTTAAATAATTTAGGGGTGGTAGAAGACTATCCGACTATATCCCTAATATGGCTATAAAAATCAATATTATCGGCTAGACTTAGTATGTAATTGTGCTGGCTAATTTGTATGAAAATTCGCGTGTCGTTTTTGTCTCTCCGTAAAAATATAACTTTATCAGATTATATTATTGCTAAAAAATTATTTCTACGTCCTAATTGAAAATACTGTACTATTATTTCCAATTCGTATGTGAGCACTGCCAACAACTATGAACAAAGTTTCTTGAGATAGCACCCCTAATCGGACCTGTATGAAGGAAGCTCCTCATAAAGCCTCTAATCTCGACGAAACTGATCTTGATATCCTTGAGAAGGTTGAAGATGACTTTGACGTTAGTCTTGAAACATTAGCTGACGAATTGGACCTCTCGAAGTCAGCGATCCACTATCGACTAAAGAAACTCAAGGATGATGGCGTGATCAAAGGAATTACCGCAGATATTGACCCGTTTGCATTCGGCTTGGAAATGGTTGCAATCACCGAAATATCGGTTACTCACGAAAGTGGGTACTCCGATAATATCGGTGAGAAACTGGCTGCGGTTCAGGGTGTCGAAGAAGTTTATTATACCATGGGAGATATTGACTTTGTTGTCATTAGCCGCGTGCAATCACGAAACCAACTGAACGACCTTATCGGGCGTATAGTCGAGATTGACGGTGTCAACGAAACATCATCGAAATCTGTATTGCAGAAATTTGATACTAACCGCACCACAACTGAAAATCTCACTCAAGAAGCACGTGACATCGTGCTTTCCTCAAACGATTAGTGGATTGCCTAGTGAGTTCTTACTTGGTTATTCAGATTACCTTGAATATATACTTGACCGACTCTATGGCAGCGTCTAATGAGGCTGGTTTGGGAAGCAAGCAGGCAATAGAGCTACTTTGGTCATGCTGCTCGCAGGCCTGTTCAGCAAGTGCGACGCGGCGGGGTTTGATCAGACTGTGCGTTGCGAATGCCCAGGACTGAGGCATATGATTCCGTGTGACTGTCTCCAGAGACTCAGTAAACAACCTCGGGCGCGGTGGCCCGAGGCTTTTGTAGTTCCCTCAGTCGTGCGCTAGCACTCCCTGTTCGGCAAGCGAGTGGGATGAGGTTGGGCGGCTTACACGCCCCGACCCGGACAGACGCACCAACCGCACCTGCGGTTGGGTTTTGTGAGTCCGGTAATTTGTCGTGTTACCGTCGAGTTTCGCCTTCTCGCGCCATGCGATGTTCACCGATGCATTCCGGTCGGCGTGGTCTTGCACCACGTCACACTCGTCGTTCGTACACCGGAATCGCCGTCCCTGCCGACTGCCGCGTTCACCACAACACGAACAGGTCTTCGAGTTGTAGTAAGCATCTATTGTGTCCGTGGGAATCTCTCGCCACGTCGCCTTGTACGAGACGAACTTCTCGAACTTGTGGAACGGCAATTTGTGCAATCGGCGGTTCATATACGTCCCGTACTTGATTTCGTCGCGGATACCGCTCATATCCTCGAACACGATAACCGGGTTCGAGAATTGCTCTGCGAACTCCACAACAGCACGGGAAAACCGATGCAACACCCACTCGGTGAAGCGCTCTTCCGTGTCACCGAGTTTCCGGTGGATGCTCGTCTTACCGTGTTCTTGACAGCGTTTCGTGATGGTGTGGTAGCGTTGGCGTTCCTGCTTGACTCGTCCGTAGTCAAGGACGAGTGTGCCCTTCGTTCGCATCGTGTCGCGGTCAAGGGCGGTGAGAGCGACGTTGCGTTCGTTGATGTCCACGCCAACAAGCGTGTCGCTGGTGTCGGGTTCGGGCACGTTGAACTCGCGTGTGACCGTGACGTGTAAGTAATACACGCCATCGCGGTACAGGAGTTCGGCCTGCCCAACATCCACTTCATCCGACGTGATAGCGTCTCGAAGTTCGTCCATCGCGTCCGGTTCGCCACGTAGGTGTCCTTTCACCTTCTTGTAGGGTTTCGGACTGATGCGGAACTGGACGCGATTCGTGTCTTCATCCACGGTGAGGCGGTAGCCTTCCGTGTGTGCCATCACGAGCGGATACGCACCAGATTTGTCCGTACTCGGCGGCGTCGGCTTGCCTCCATCAGGACCAGCCTGTTCTTCCCACCAGTCAAGGAGTGACTGGTATGAGTCCCACGTTTGGAGGGCTTTGCCGACGACCGCGCACTTGTTGTTCCGCAAGAAGTCGTCGCGGTCAACCTCGTTCTGTATCTCAGTGCGCGTGTACCCTTGTTGTGTGAGGCGGATGGTGTCGTTGAATATCTCGCGTGATGCAAGGCGGGCGTCGTGAAGCCACGTTCGTTCACCAGACGCTATGTGAAGGCGCGTCTGAATCGTTTTTGTGGCTTCTTCACCCATGCTTTGACAATCGTTCCAGAGTGTCATAAATGTAGGGAGTAGGGGTGGAAGAATACCGTCGTCATGCACATTTGGTTAGTTCCTGCAAGTATCACTTCGTGTGGTGTCCAAAGTACCGCCACCCGGTTCTCAACGTGGTTGAAGACGATGTGCGGGAGTTGTTTGGTGAGACTGCTGACCACTTCGGTCACAAGATTCTCGCCTTGGAGATCGCAGACGACCACGTTCACCTGTTCGTGCAAACAGACCCGAAGTACAGCCCTGCGAACATCGCTCGACAATTCAAGTCGTACTCTGGCAAGCACTTGCTGGAACGGTATCCCGAGATTCGAGAGTCGTATTTCTGGGGCGGCGGATTCTGGAAGGTCGGATACTACGTTGGGACGACGGGAGCGGTGTCGGAGGAAGTGGTTGAACAGTATATCGAAGAGACGGAACACGCGCCGGAGTGACGCGCTTCACCCCCGCCCACGGTGGGGCGGGGAACTCGCGCTGCTTTTCGTTTAGATAGTTCATCAGCACCGAATCCAGACTCGTCGAGGCACGGGCACAGTTCGGGATGATCATCTGGATCGAGAGCTTCGTATCACCGCCGTGGCGACGGCTTTTTATGAAAAAGATTTGGATCTATTTGTCCTCGAGCTACCCATTTAGTTCGTCAACCGCATCAGCGACGACGACCAGTTCCCCATACTCGTAGGAATCAAAGGCACCTACGGTCGGACGGCGAATCGTCATCAAATAATAGGATCAGACAGCGATACAGTTGCATCGGTGACTGCACACGACGTCATACCACTGTGAATTGGCCGTTCGATAAGCCACCGGAGACTGACCAGTCAGAGAGATCGAGTCGAGAGCGACCACGAAAGAATTGGGTTCAGAACTTGAATAGATACATAGTCGAAACTCGAACCCATGAGTCATCACTCCAGTGGAGATTCGAAAGCAAAAGTGGGGCACGATCGAGTGTCAGTCGCTATCTCTCTGTCTGTCACATGTTCCATCGGCTACTGAAGACGCCTTCACCGGTCAGATTCCGAGGTTTCACGACTCGAGATCGCGATGTGTCTGTTTCTCTTTGACCGAGTCTCGGACGACTGTTCTCTGGTAGTCTGATCAGTCAAACTGATCAGTATTACTATTAAGAAGGGTTAAGAGGGGTTAAGAGTTGACCGGCCGGCAACGGCATTGTTGTAATCTATACGAACGCGCTCCTCCCCTCCCTACTCACTCGCTTCGCTCGTTCCTTGAGGATAGTGCGGAACCGAAGGTTCCGCTGACCGTGCGAACGGCGAAGCCGTGAGCAGAAGGGGACTCCGCGCTACCGCTTCAGTTGAACCACCTCGGGGTCAAGTGGTTCGAGATGCCGAAGACGTCTCGTCATCAGGAGAGTGCGAAGCTCTCTCGAACGCCCCGAGGCACTCGGCCTGCTCCACCTGTAGAAATGCGTCTTTCAGTTCGACCGCTGTAGTTCCAGTACTGAATGAAGAATCGAGCTAGTGACGTGCACCCACGACTGAAGTCGTAGGTTTTGCGCCTGTCCTTGTATTACTGTGGAAAAATTCTCACGTTAGAAATCCACACCCCACTCGCGGAGAATATCCTCAGCGTCATCTAAATTCTGCATCCCGGCAAGGTAGATTGCTTCCCGAGCATCGAGTTTATAGAGATCATCGTCAAATCGGTCCTCAAGATCGCGGCGTGCCTGTTTCTCTTTGTCCTCAGTATCCTGGTAGACAAACAGTTGATGCACACCCCCATCGCGGTCTTCTTTGACTGAATCTCTGACGACTATTCTTGGTAAGTCTGATCGGTCAAACTGATCAGTATTACTACCAGACAGAGTCGGATTGTCTCCCTGCTTAGACTGGACAGGCTGTCCAGTACCACTGACTGTCTTTTTTTGTTCACCAGACTGATCAGACTGTTCAGTATTACCAGTATTACTGACTGTCTTGTCTTGTTCTTCT